>NZ_JBJHPC010000265.1:0-9608 GCF_045257485.1 Streptomyces sp. YS-3
CCCCGGCCACGCGTACGGCGACGACGCCCCTGCCGTGGTTCACCCCGGACTCCGCACCGACCGAGAACCGTCCCAACACCCCCACGACGAAGGGAAATACGTGACCACGCAACGGAGGATGAGCGCGGCAGGCATCGCGCTGATGCTCGGCGGCGCGGGGATCGTCCTGGCCGCCGGGCCCGCCCGGGCGGCAGAGGTCTCCTACGCCACCGAGTGCATCCCGCCCCCCATCTCCGGTCTGCCGCCCGTGGAGGGCACCACCAAGGTGCAGATCACCGCGCCGGCCGAGGCGAAGGTGGGCGACGAGGTCGAGGTGGTCTGGAAGACCGTCCAGGCCGCGTCGAAGAACCCCGATGTGCTCGACCTGGAGAAGGACACCGTCAAGCCGTCCGGCACCGTCAAGGTGGCCGGGGCGCAGAGCGCGGACCTGGCGGTGGAGGGGCCGCGGCAGAACCCGCCGATACCCAAGAACAGCCCGATGGTCCTGCCGGACATGACGGCCAAGCTGAAGCTGACCAAGGCGGGCGAGGTCACGCTGACGCCGGGCGCGTACACGATCAACGTCAGCAAGCCGCTGTCGACGGACACCAAGTGCTCCCCGAAGGCGGCCGTGACCGCCGGGGCGACGATCAAGGTGACGGACGGCGGGGGGACGACGACGGGCGGCACGACGGCCTCCGGCGGAACCACCGGGAGCGGCGGCACCACGACGTCCGGCGGCACCACTTCCGGCGGGACCACCGCTTCCGGCGGCACCACCGGCTCGGGCGGCACCACCACCTCCGGCGGCACCACGTCGACAGGAGGCGGCACCGGCGGCAGCACGGGCGGCAGCGCCACCGGTGGCACCGGCGGGCAGAGCGACTTCCCCGGCAAGGAAGTCGCGGTCACCTTCGCCTGCAAGTCCCCCGGCCCGGCGAGCATCAACTCCAAGGTGACGGTCAACGCCAAGAAGAACGGCGGGAGTTACGACCTCACGGTCAAGACCGCCAAGGGCGTCATGAACAGCCCGGCCCCGCTCCCGGCGGGCGCGCTGAAACCGTCCATGCAGATCACCGTCGGCGGCGCCGACAAGGGCGCGGTGACGGTGACGGGGGCGCCCAACTCCGGTCCTCTGAACGCGGGTGACCCGGTCAGCCTCTCCGACATGACCGGCAGCTACAAACCGGGCGCGAGCGGCAGGGCGACGCTCAGCCCGGGCACGCTGACGATCGATGTCACCCTGGGCGGCTCGAAGATCAATATCCCGTGCACGGTCAAGGGCACGGCACCCGTCTCCCTGGAGCTCGACACCACGGCCCAGCAGGGCGGCACGTCGGGCGGCACGCCGGGCGGTACGGGCACGTCCGGCACCACCACCGCCGGGGCCACCGGCGGCGGCGCCTCCGCGGCCGGCGGCCTCGCCCAGACCGGCGCGAACGACCACGGCGCCCTGCGCGCCCTCGGCCTCATCGCCGGGACCGCCGTCCTGCTCGGCGGCGCGGTCCTCACCTTCACCCCGTGGCGGCGCCTGCGCGGCACGCGCTGACCCGTCCGTACGCCTGGAAGGCCCGTACAGCCCGTACGGCCCGTACGAAAGGCCAAGGGCCGCCGCACCGGAGAGGTGCGGCGGCCCCTGGCCTTGCAGCGGTGGTGCGGCGGCTCAGTGCACGCCGCCCATGAGCTCCTGGACCTTCCTGCGGTACATGTAGATCGCGAGGCCCGCGACGGCGGCCATCGAGGCCTCCATCGCGATGATCCCGAGCCCGTCGAGGCTCACACCGGCCAGCGAGAGCAGACCCGTGAAGCAGTCGCCCGCGGTGACCGCGAGGAACCAGACGCCCATCATCTGGGAGGCGTACTTCTGCGGGGCCATCTTCGTGGTGACCGAGAGGCCGACCGGGGAGAGGCAGAGCTCGCCGATGGTCTGGATCATGTAGATCGAGACCAGCCACAGCGGGGTGACCTTGCCGGTGTCGCCCGCCAGGTTCATCGGGACGATGAAGACGAAGAACGAGGCACCGATGATGAGCAGGCCCATCGCGAACTTCACGATGGTGTTCGGCTCCTGGTTCTTACGCGCCAGCCACAGCCACAGCCAGGCGAAGACCGGGGCCAGCGCCATCACGAACAGCGGGTTCAGCGACTGGTACCAGGTGGCCGAGAAGTGCAGGCCCGCCACGTTGTCGACGGTCTTGTCGTCGGCGAAGAGCGACAGGGTCGAGCCGCCCTGGTCGTAGATCATCCAGAAGACGGCGGCGGCGACGAAGAGCCAGATGTAGCCGTTCATCTTCGACTGCTCGGTCGTCGACAGGTCCTTGTCGCGCTTGATGCGGACCAGGACGGCGATCGGGATGATCAGACCGGCCAGGGTGAGCGGCACCAGCGCCCAGTTCAGCGTGTAGGCACCCACGGCCACCACGACGCCGTAGAAGACGGCGAGGGCGACGACGGCCGCGGCGGCCTTGACGAGGACGCCCTTGCGCTCAGCGGCCGAGAGCGGGTTCGGGACCAGGCTGCTCCGGGGGTCCAGGTGCTTGGTGCCGAGGAGGAACTGGGCCAGGCCCAGGGCCATGCCGAGCGCGGCGAGGGCGAAGCCCAGGTGCCAGTTGTGCTCCTTGCCGACCGTGCCGATCACCAGCGGAGCCGCGAAGGCGCCGAGGTTGATGCCCATGTAGAAGACGGTGAAGCCACCGTCGCGGCGCGGGTCGTCGGCGCCGTTGTAGAGGTGGCCGACCATCGTCGAGATGTTGGCCTTGAGCAGACCGGAACCGACGGCGACCAGGATCAGGCCGAGGAAGAACGGGGCCTGGCCGGGCAGGGCCAGGGCAAGGTGACCGCTCATGATCACGAAACCGGCGATGGTGACCGTCTTGCGGGCACCCCAGACGCGGTCGCCGAACCAGCCGCCCGGCATCGCCATGAGGTAGACCATGGAGACGTAGACGGAGTAGATGGCCGTGGCCGTGGTGGCCCGCATGGCGAGGCCGCCGCCCTGTGCGCCGGTCGCCGCGTCGGCACCGCCGGAGACCAGGTAGTACACGAGAAGGGCGCGCATGCCGTAGTAGGAGAAGCGCTCCCACATCTCGGTCATGAAGAGAGTGGCCAGGCCGCGGGGGTGGCCGAAGAAGGTCTTCTCGGAACCGGTGGTGCTGGCCGAGTCCTTCGTCAGGCTGGACGCCATGGTCGATCCTTGCTTGCTCGGGACGCGCGCTTCGTGAGCGGTGGTCGCGCCCGGTGGGGGGTGGCCGGCACCGGCAGGCGACCGCCCGCCCCTACGCCCGAGGGGTTCGCATCCGTGGTGACGGAGTCGAGAGGACGGACCCACCGGGATCCACGCCCGGGGTGCGTCTTCGCGCCCGGAGCCCGGCCCATAGGTCATTCACTGTCTTCGGAACCAGTAATTCCGGTCCCTTCGCAGAAAAGAGACCTTTGGCGCGCCAAGCAGGCCAAAGGTCCCCGAGTTAGTGCTAAAGGCGTTGAGACACCATACGACACCACACAGCCGCATATGGAAGGACTTGAGACATGGATCACAGGCGTCGCTGGAACCATCAGCGCACTTTCGAAGGTGTTTACCAGGATCGCATCCCAGAGCCGCAGGGGCGGACGGGCCAAAAACGATCAAGGAGCGGCTGTCGGACGATCAAGGGGCGATCGGAGGACGACCCGGAACGGGCGCGGCCCCGAACCCCGCCGGGCCCCTGACGGGTTCCACGGACAGCCCCTCCCGGTCGCGGACTACCATCACCCCCATGACCCGTGTACTGCTCGCCGAGGACGACGCGTCCATCTCGGAGCCGCTGGCCCGCGCACTGCGTCGGGAGGGTTACGAGGTCGAGGTCCGCGAGGACGGCCCGACCGCCCTCGACGCCGGACTCCAGGGAGGCGCCGACCTGGTCGTGCTCGACCTCGGCCTGCCCGGTATGGACGGGCTGGAGGTGGCCCGCAGGCTCCGCTCCGAGGGCCACACCGTCCCGATCCTGGTGCTGACCGCCCGCGCCGACGAGGTGGACACCGTGGTCGGCCTCGACGCCGGCGCCGACGACTACGTCACCAAGCCGTTCCGGCTGGCCGAGCTGCTGGCCCGGGTCCGGGCCCTGCTGCGGCGCGGCGCCACCGAGCCCGCCCCCCAGCCCGCCACCCACGGCGTGCGGATCGACGTCGAGTCGCACCGCGCCTGGATGGGCGACGAGGAGCTCCAGCTCACCGCCAAGGAGTTCGACCTGCTGCGGGTCCTGGTGCGCGACGCGGGCCGGGTCGTCACCCGCGACCAGCTGATGCGCGAGGTCTGGGACACCACCTGGTGGTCCTCGACCAAGACGCTCGACATGCACATCTCCTGGCTGCGCAAGAAGCTCGGCGACGACGCCGCCAACCCGCGCTACATCGCCACCGTCCGGGGCGTCGGCTTCCGCTTCGAGAAGAGCTGACGGCCGGGTACGCCGACCCCCTCCGTCACCTCCTGGGACACTGAGGCATGCGCCGCCGACTGATCAACTCCACGCTCGCCGTGGTGCTCGTGGTGATCGCCGTCTTCGGCGTCTCCCTCGTCATCGTCGAGACCAGGACGATCAGCAGCAGCGCCCAGGAGAGCGTGGACTCCGAGGCGCTGCGGCTGGTCAGCGTCATCGACAGCCGGATGCTCGCCAACGAGACGGTCAGCCCGCAGTCGCTGGCGGGCGTCGGCCCCGACCGCTACGCCCGGATCGAGATCCCCGGCCGCGCCCCCATCGAGCTCGGCACCCGGCCCGGCGGCTCGCTCATCCGCGGCAGCGCCACCGGCGCGCGCGGCGAGAACGTCCTGGTCGAGGAGTCCCGCTCCACGGTCACCCGCGAGGTCGGACGCACCCTGCTGATCATCGGCGCGGTGGCGCTGCTCGCCATCGTCTCGGCGGTGCTCCTGGCCGTACGCCAGGCCAACAAGCTGGCCTCCCCGCTCACCGATCTCGCCGAGACCGCCGAGCGGCTCGGCTCCGGCGACCCGCGCCCGCGCCACAAGCGGTACGGGGTGCACGAGCTGGACCGGGTCGCCGACGTCCTGGACTCCTCCGCCGACCGGATCGGGCGCATGCTCACCGCCGAGCGCCGGCTCGCCGCCGACGCCTCCCACCAGCTGCGCACCCCGCTCACCGCGCTCTCGATGCGGCTGGAGGAGATCGCGCTCACCGACGACCTGGACACGGTCAAGGAGGAGGCGACGATCGCGCTCACCCAGGTCGAGCGGCTCACCGACGTGGTGGAGCGGCTGCTCACCAACTCCCGCGACCCCCGCACCGGCTCGGCCGTCGTCTTCGACCTCGACGAGGTGGTCAAGCAGCAGCTGGAGGAGTGGCGCCCGGCCTACCGCAGCGCGGGCCGCGCCATCGTCCGCTCCGGCAAGCAGGGGCTGCGGGCGGTGGGCACCCCGGGAGCGGTCGCCCAGGTGCTCGCGGCGCTGATCGAGAACTCGCTGATGCACGGCGGCGGCACCGTCGCGGTGCGCACCCGGGTCACCGGCAACCAGACCGTGGTCGAGGTCACCGACCAGGGGCCCGGGGTGCCGCCCGACCTCGGGGCGCGGATCTTCGAGCGGACCATCAGCGGCCGCAACTCCACCGGCATCGGCCTCGCCGTCGCCCGCGACCTCGCCGAGGCGGACGGCGGGCGCCTGGAGATGCTCCAGCAGCAGCCCGCGGTGTTCGCGCTGTTCCTGAGCCGGGTGGCGCGCGGCCCGCGCGAGCCGGAGGCGGAGCAGACGGTCAGATGAGCGGTCTACGACCCCGAGTGGTGCCGGGCGTACGGCTGGGGGGCGTCGCCGAGAAAGGACTCGGCGGTCTCCACCGCCTCCCGGGCGGGCAGCGCCTGGAACACCCAGGTGCGGTACGACCAGAACCGGAAGACCGTGCCCAGGCCCAGGCCGACCACGTTCTTGGCGATGTTGTCGGCGACCGTCGAGGTGTAGCCGAAGCCGTAGTGCGAGAGCGCCAGGACACCGTTCTCGATCACCAGGCCGATGCCGCTGAACAGCAGGAAGAGCATCAGCTCCCGACTGCGCCGGCCGCCCTCGGTGTGCCGGTAGGTCCAGTAGCGGTTGCCCACGTAGTTGGTGCCGATGGCGACGGCGGTGGCGATCACTCCGGAGCGCACCACCGCGAGGTGGGCCACGTGCATGCACAGGTTGAAGACGATCGCGTTGACGACGAACCCGATGGCGCCCACCGCGCCGAACTTCGCGATCTCCCGGGCGAGCAGCTGCAGCCGCGTACGCAATGCGCCCCGTTCACTCATGGTGATCGCTCAGCCCCGTTCGGATCGGTTGTGGTTCTCGAAATCGGTGTCATGCCTCGCACGCCGACCCGGCCATGCTAACCAGCGGCTCTGGGCATTGCTCGGGGACGCCCGTGAATCCCGGCCACCCCGGGGCCGCGGCGCCCGCTCCGCCGGCCCCGGACCGGCTCCTTCCGGGCCGCCCGGGGACGGCGGATACCCTGGGGGTGTGACGTTCCCGGTAGTCGGCATGGTCGGTGGCGGTCAGCTCGCCCGTATGACCCACGAGGCGGGCATCCCCCTCGGCATCAGATTCAAGTTGCTCAGTGACACCCCCCAGGACTCGGCGGCCCAGGTGGTGAGCGAGGTCGTCGTCGGCGACTATCGCGACCTGGACACGCTGCGTGCCTTCGCGCGCGGCTGCGACGTGATCACCTTCGATCACGAGCACGTACCCACCGAGCACCTGCGGGCCCTGGAGGCGGACGGCATTCCCGTCCGGCCGGGGCCCGACGCGTTGGTGCACGCCCAGGACAAGGGGGTGATGCGCGCCAGGCTCGACGCGATGGGCGCGCCCTGCCCCCGCCACCGGCTGGTGGCGGACCCGGCCGACGTGTCGCGGTTCGCGGCGGAGGGCGACGGCTACCCCGTCATCCTCAAGACCGTGCGCGGCGGCTACGACGGCAAGGGCGTGTGGTTCGTCCGCGCCGAGGAGGACGCGGCCGACGCCTTCAAGGCGGGCGTGGACGTGCTCGCCGAGGAGAAGGTCGACTTCACCCGCGAGCTCGCCGCCAATGTGGTCCGCTCCCCGCACGGCCAGGCCGTCGCCTACCCGGTCGTGGAGTCGGTGCAGGTCGACGGCGTCTGCGACACCGTGATCGCGCCCGCGCCGGACCTCGGCGAGGAGCTGGCGGGCGAGGCACAGCAGCTGGCCCTGCGCATCGCGGAGGAGCTGGGCGTGGTCGGCCACCTCGCGGTGGAGCTCTTCGAGACCCGCGACGGACGCATCCTCGTCAACGAGCTGGCCATGCGCCCGCACAACTCCGGCCACTGGACCATGGACGGCGCGATCACCTCGCAGTTCGCCAACCACGTCCGGGCCGTCCTCGACCTTCCGCTGGGCGACCCGCGCCCGAGGTCGACGTGGACGGTCATGTGCAACGTGCTCGGCGGCGACTACCCGGACATGTACCACGCGTATCTGCACTGCATGGCCCGCGACCCCCAGCTCAAGATCCATATGTACGGCAAGGACGTGAAGCCCGGCCGTAAGGTCGGCCACGTCAACACCTACGGCGACGACCTCGCGGATGTACGCGAGCGCGCCCGTCACGCGGCGGACTACCTCAGAGGAACGATCACCGAATGAGCACCACCTCTCCCGTCATCGGCATCGTCATGGGTTCCGACTCCGACTGGCCGGTCATGGAGGCTGCCGCCCAGGCGCTGCACGAGTTCGAGATTCCGTACGAGGTCGACGTGGTCTCCGCGCACCGGATGCCGCACGAGATGATCGCGTACGGCGAGCAGGCCGCGGGCCGCGGTCTGAAGGCGGTCATCGCGGGCGCGGGCGGCGCCGCCCATCTGCCCGGCATGCTCGCCTCGGTCACCCCGCTGCCGGTGATCGGTGTCCCGGTGCCGCTGAAGTACCTGGACGGCATGGACTCGCTGCTGTCCATCGTGCAGATGCCGGCCGGGGTGCCGGTGGCGACGGTGTCGGTGGGCGGTGCCCGCAACGCGGGTCTGCTGGCCGCCCGTATGCTGGCCGCCCACGACCCCGAACTCCTCGCGCGCATGCGGGAGTTCCAGCAGGAGCTGAACGACCAGGCGACCGAGAAGGGCAGGCGCCTGCGCGCGAAGGTGGAGACCTCGGCGTCCTTCGGCTTCGGAAAGTGAGCACGGTGGACCACCTCGCCCGGGCCCGTACGCTGCTGGCCCAGCACCCCGTCGTCGACGGCCACAACGACCTGCCCTGGGCGCTGCGCAACCAGGTCCGCTACGACCTCGACCGCCGTGACGTGGGCCGGGACCAGAGCGAGCATCTGCACACCGACATCCCCCGGCTGCGGGCGGGCGGGGTCGGCGCGCAGTTCTGGTCGGTCTACGTCCGCACCGACATGGCGGGCGACGAGGCGGTCAGCGCGACCCTGGAGCAGATCGACTGCGTCGACCGGCTCATCGCGCGCTACCCCGGGGAGCTGGCGGGGGCGCTGACGGCCGACGACATGGAGAAGGCGCGGGCGGCGGGCCGTATCGCCTCGCTCAAGGGCGCGGAGGGCGGCCACTCCATCAACAACTCCCTCGCCACGCTACGGGCGTTGTACGCGCTGGGCGTCCGCTACATGACGCTCACGCACAACGACAACACCGCCTGGGCGGACTCGGCGACGGACACGCCCGGGGTCGGGGGGCTGTCCCCGTTCGGCCACGAGGTGGTCCGCGAGATGAACCGGCTCGGCATGCTGGTCGACCTCTCGCACGTGGCGGCGACGACGATGCGGGACGCGCTGTCGACGTCGTCGGCGCCGGTGATCTTCTCCCACTCCTCGGCGCGGGCGGTCTGCGACCACCCGCGCAACGTGCCCGACGACGTGCTCGGGATGCTCCCCGGCAACGGCGGGGTGGCGATGGTGACCTTCGTACCGAAGTTCATCCTGCCGGCGGCGGTGGAGTGGACGGCGGCGGCCGACGAGAACCTGCGGGCGCACGGGCTGCACGCGCTGGACACCTCACCGGAGGCGATGGCGCTGCACGCCGCCTTCGAGGCGGCGCACCCGCGCCCGGTCGCGACCGTCGTGACGGTGGCGGACCACCTCGACCACATGCGGGCGGTGGCCGGGATCGACCACATCGGGATCGGCGGGGACTTCGACGGTACGGCGTTCACCCCCTCCGGCCTGGACGACGTCGCCGGCTACCCGAACCTGATCGCCGAGCTGCTCGGCCGCGGCTGGTCGGAGGCGGACGTGGCGAAGCTGACGTGGGGGAACGCGGTGCGGGTGCTGCGGGACGCGGAGGCGGTGTCCCGGCACGAACGCACCCGCCGGGACCCGTCCCTGGCGACCCGGGAGTCCTTGGACGGGTAGGCCCCGTGGGGGCCGGGTTTCGTCTGCGGGTGGTGCGTGGCTGGCCGCGCAGTTCCCCGCGCCCCTCAGGTACTCCGCCGCASCCGGAGAACYSYCCTCGGCCTGCYRCACCWGYCTTTCGCCTGCGGACCGTGGAGGSTTGCTCGCGCAGTTCCCCGCGCCCCTAACTACCCAGGGGCGCGGGGAACTGCGCGACCGGCCACCCACCGTCCCGCAGCCGAAGTCCGGGCCGAAGAGGGGCGCGGGGAACTGCGCGATCAGCCACCCACCGTCCCGCAGCCGAACCCCCGGCCG
>NZ_JBJHPC010000266.1:0-9595 GCF_045257485.1 Streptomyces sp. YS-3
CCACCTCCCAAGTCCCCCTCCCCCTACTCCTCTTCGGGTTCTTCGAGCTCTTCGGGAGCTTCGGGGTCGTCCGGTTCTCCCGGTTCTTCCGGGAACGTCAAGGGTTACAACGTCGACGGCGGCCGGGTCGTCTTCGACATCGGCACCGCCTCGGCGGAGCTGGTGACGGCGACGCCGGACTCGGGCTGGCGGATGCAGGTGTGGAAGCAGCCGACGTGGATCCGGGTGACGTTCAGCCGGGGCACGCGCGAGGTGTCGGTCTTCTGCACCTGGTACGACCACGCGCCGACCGTGGAGCTGGACGACCGGGGCTGAGCCCGCGGGCTGTCCAGACGTCCCCGGAGCCCCCGCGGTCCTAGCGGAACACCGCGGGCGGCGGTACGGGGGACGGCTTGGCGGTCGCGTCCGTCACCGGGGCCGCCCCGCCGGTGAAGTCGGCGAGCGCGCGCCCGTGTTCGACGCGTCCGGGGTGCGGGTCGCCCGCGATCCGGCGGGTGAACTCGGCCACCGGCAGCGGCACGTCCGAGGCGAGCAGGACCGCGTTGCCGAACCGCTTGCCGCGCAGCACGGTCGGGTCGGCGGCGAGCGCCAGTTCGGGGAAGAGCCCGGCGGCGGTGGCTATCTGGCCGCGCAGATGCGTCAGCGGCGGGCCGTCGGCGAGGTTGGCCGCGTAGATCCCGCCGGGCCGCAGCACCCGGCGCACCTCGCCCAGGAACTCGGTGCTGGTCAGATGGGCGGGGGTGCGGGCGCCGCTGAAGACGTCGGCGACGACCAGGTCGGCCCAGCCGTCCGGGAGCTTGGCAAGCCCCTCGCGCGCGTCCAGGGAGCGCACCCGTATGCGGGCCTGTGGATCGAGCGGCAGCTCGCGGCGGACCAGTGCCACGAGCGCCGCGTCGATCTCGACGACCTGCTGAGTGGAGCGGGGCCGGGTGGCAGCCGTGTAGCGGGCGAGGGTGAGGGCGCCGCCGCCCAGGTGCAGCACCTGGAGGGGGCGGCCCGGCTCGCCGGCCAGGTCTATGACGTGGCCCAGGCGGCGCTGGTACTCGAAGGTGAGCCGCTCCGGCGCGTCCAGGTCGACGTGGGACTGGGGGGCGCCGTCGAGCAGCAGGGTCCAGCCGCGGGGGCGGTCCCGGTCCGGTATCAGCTCGGCGAGGCCGCCGTCGACCGGCTCCACGACGGCCTGCGGGGCGGCCGGGCGACCGCGCCGCCCGCCCTGCGCGGCCTTCGCCCCGCCCTTCGCCGTGTTCTTCGTACCGCTTCGTGCCGCCATCCGACCATTATCTGCCGCCCGCCTCGGTGATGCCGTCCGCGGCCTTGATGAGCCGGGCGGCCTCGCCCAGCGCGAGGCGCAGCACGGCCGGGTCGGTGACCGTCACCGCGTCCGGCGGGAGCAGCCAGCCGCTGCCGGAGACCGGCGGCCCGGCGGCCGGTCCGGGCAGGCGCAGACCGCGTCCGTTCGTCTCGGTGCAGGCGCTGCCCGGCACGTCCCAGGCGGCGGCGGTACCGGGCGGCACCAGGAAGCCCAGGGTGTCGCAGGCGCCGTCGTGGAGCACCGGGCCGACGGCCGCCGGGGCGACGGCGCGGCGCAGGATGTCCACCGCCTCCAGGCCCTGCCGCGCGGGCACGGTGACCAGGTCGCAGGGCTCCTCGCCGCCCGGCGGTCCACCGGCGTCCCGGCCGGGCCGGTGCCGCACGGTCGTCGTGGTCGTCGCGGTGCCATTGATGTCCATGCCGGCCTCCAACAAGGCAACCCCCACGTGGTTTCTGCGGGTTGGCGGTATCCGCATGGTTCAACGCCGTTCGCTGTCAACGGCTACGGCGGTATGCCGCCGCAAAGGATGGCAGTTCATGGCAGATCAGGGGTGAGATATCCCTTTTGTAGCCAAACTTCGGTTGTGGTAGCCGAGGTTGCCGGTACGTTCTTGCTCCGCACCACCACGCCAGAGAGAGCTGTTGAGCCATGGCGACGACCACGGATCCCCGTGCCGGAGCGAACTCCGCCGCACGACCCCCCGAACGGAGTCCCGCCAAGGGCCCCAACACCGCCTTCCGCGAACTGCGCGGGCAGCGCTCCCCCGGCGAGTTCGCGGCGGCGGTCCGCAGAGCGGCCCGCGAGATCGGTGAACAGGTCGCCTGCGACGCGCGGTACGTCGGACGGGTGGAGGCGGGCGAGATCCGTTGCCCCAACTACGCCTACGAACGCGTGTTCCGCCACATGTTCCCGGGTTTGACCTTGGCGGACATGGGGTTCTCGTCGCGTGAGGCGGTACGGGGCCGGGGGGCGCGTGCGGGGTGTGGTGCGACCCCCGCGTCCGCGGCGCATCAACAGCACCCCGCACCCCCCTGCGGCACTATCCACCACGAGGAAGACCGTAATGACGAGGAGAGCGACGTGCTGCGTCGCGCGTTCATGACCGGCGGCTCCGCCACCCTGGCGGCCGTCTCCCTGGGGCTGCTGCCCGAGTACGCGGGCGCCGCGCCCCAGGACCGCGTCCACCAGTCGGTACGGCGCGTCGGCGAGGCCGAGGTGGGCGCGGTCGAGGAGGCGGTACGGCGGATCCGGCTGCTCGACGACCGGCACGGCGCGAACGGGCTCTACCGCAGGGCCGCCCAGCCGCTGCGCACCGCCTACGCGCTGCTCGACGCGGGCACCGCGCGCCGCTCCACGGCCGAGCGGCTGCACGCCGGCGCGGGCGAGCTCGCCATCTCGGTGGGGTGGCTCGCCCATGACTCGGGCCACTACGAGGAGGCCCGGTCGCACTACGCGGAGGCGCTGGCGACCGCCCGCCTCGCGGGCGACCCGGCCCTGGAGGCGCACGCCTTCTGCAATATGTCGTTCCTGGCCAGGGACGCGGGCCGACCGCGCGAGGCGCTGCGGGCCGCGCAGGCGGGCGGGCGCGCGGCCCGCCGGCTCGGCTCGCCCCGGCTGCTCGCGCTGCTCGGCCTGCGGGAGGCCGGCGGCTGGGCCGGGCTCGGGGACCGGGGGGCGTGCGAGCAGTCGCTCGCCCGGGCGCACACGCTGTTCGCACGCGGCCCGGCCGAGCGGGACCCGGAGTGGATGACGTTCTTCGTGGAGGCCGAGCTGGAGATGCTGGAGGCGCAGTGCTGGTCGGCGCTGGGCGACTGGTCCCGCGCGGCCAGCCACGCCCACCGCGCGGCCTGTCTCCAGGACCCGCACTTCGCCCGCAACCTGGCCCTGTACCGCGCGGAACTCGCCGACGACCTGGCCCGCGCGGGCTCCCCCACGGAGTCGGCGGCGGCCGGTCACCAGGTCCTTGACCTCCTCCCCGAGGTCCAGTCCACCCGCATCCAGGCGATGCTGGCGGACACGGCCCGGATCCTGGCTCCCCACGCGAACTGCCCGGAGGTGCGGACGTTCCTGGAACGGAGGGCTTCGGTGTAGCCGCGGCGGCCGGGGCGGGTCCCGGGGCGGAGCCCCCGACAGGCCTCAGACCTCCAGGTGCCCCGTGTCGTTCCACCGCTCGACCGCCGGAGCCCCGTACGCCCAGCCCAGCACCGACAGCGACGTCGGATCGAGCTTGATGCGGGCCGCGAAGCCGATCGGCTCGCCGAGCCAGCGCGCCGCGATCGACCGCAGGATGTGCCCGTGCGCGAAGACCAGCACGTCCCGCCCGGCCGACCGCGCCCACTCCACGACCTCGTCCGCCCGGTCCGACACCTGGGCCAGCGTCTCGCCGCCCTCGACCCCGTCGCGCCAGATGAACCAGTCGGGCCGGCCCGCCTTGATCTGGGCCGGGGTGAGCCCCTCGTACGCCCCGTAGTCGAACTCCATCAGCACGTCCCAGTCACGCGCGCGCTCCCCGAATCCGGCCAGGTCGCAGGTCTCCCGCGCGCGTACCAGCGGACTCGTACGGACCTCGACGTCCGCCAGGCCGTCCCAGGGCGCCCGGTGCAGGCGCTCGCCGAGCAGCTTCGCGCCCCGGCGGCCCTCCTCCAGGAGCGGGATGTCGGTACGGCCGGTGTGCTTGCCGGCGAGCGACCACTCGGTCTGCCCGTGCCGGGCGAGCAGGATGCGCGGTTCGGCGGCTGGCATGTCAGGTCACTCCCGTGGCGCGTGCAGAATGCCGAGGGTTCGGCGGAGGTTCACCTCCATCATCGCGCACCCTCACGGCCCTCCCCTGCGTCCTTCGGGGGTGGGTGCACACGCGCGCCCACGACCACCGTACGGTTGAACACCTGAACGGGGCCCGACGGGGCCCTGAAGAAGAGATGGAGAGGGTCCGGAGATGCAGCACCCCGCGCCTCGGCCCCGCTGGTGGACCGAGCTGCCGCTCATCGCCATCGTGTACGCCGCCTATTCGGCGGGCCGGCTCCTGGTGAGCGGCGACGAGTCGCAGGCCGTGGACCACGGTCTGGCGATCCTGCGCATCGAGAAGTACCTGCACCTCAACGCCGAGCACCCGCTGAACCGGCTCTTCACCCGCACCCCCTCCCTCGGCATACCCGCCGACTTCGCCTACGCGTCGCTGCACTACCTGGTGACGCCCGCGATCCTGGTGTGGCTCTTCCGGCGCCGCCCGCTGCGGTACCGCGCCGCGCGCACCTGGCTGATGCTCTCCACCCTCATGGGCCTGATCGGCTTCTCGCTGCTGCCGACCTGCCCGCCGCGCCTGCTCGACCCCTCGCACGGGTTCGTCGACACCATGGCGCAGTACAGCTCGTACGGCTGGTGGGGCGGCGAGGCCAGCGCACCGCGCGGCATGGGCGGCATGACCAACCAGTACGCGGCGATGCCGAGCCTCCATGTGGGC
The DNA here is from genome assembly GCF_045257485.1 of Streptomyces sp. YS-3. Lineage (NCBI taxonomy): Bacteria > Bacillati > Actinomycetota > Actinomycetes > Kitasatosporales > Streptomycetaceae > Streptomyces > Streptomyces sp. YS-3. The sequence continues at coordinate 4,773 of NZ_JBJHPC010000266.1, forward strand.
TGGGCGCTGTGGTGCGGGGTGATGCTGTGGCGGTTCGGCGGCCGGCGCTGGACCCGGGTGCTGGGGGTCGCGTACCCGCTGACCATCACGTTCGTGGTGATGGGCACCGCCAACCACTATCTGCTCGACGCGGTCGCCGGGGCGGTCGTGATGGGGCTCGGACTGCTGCTCTCCCGGCCCGCGATGCGGCTCGCGAACGCGGTGCGCGCCCGTGTCGCACCCGGCTCGTTCGGCACACCGGCCCCGATTGTCAGTGCCGGATGCAAGACTTCCCCGGGTGAGCGAATCCCAGGGCAGCGCGCGTCCGACGACTCCACCGCGGGAGCGGGCGACAGCCATTCGTCAGCGGCTCGCTGAGCTGCGCGGTCCCACCACCGTGCCGCGCCCGCTGGACGCCCGGGCGCTGGCGGCCCTGGCCGCCAACCCGGGCTGCCGCCGCCGCGCCCTGCTCGACGGGGCGGGCGTCGACAAGGGCGCGCTGGCCGAGGCGCTGGGCTCCCCGTCGGCGGCGTTCGGCCAGTCCCAGTTCGCCATCGCGCGCGGCAACACCTTCGAGGCCCGCGTGAAGTCCGACGGCGGTACGGAACTGCTGCGCCTGCTGCACGAGCGCACCGGCGGCGAACCGCCCAAGGACGCGGCCGTCCCCGACCTTGCGGCGGCCGGTCCCGAGGGCCGGGCCGCCCGCACCGCGCTCGCGCTGCGCGAGGCGACGGCGTCCGGCGGATGGACGCTCCTGGACCACCCGATGCTCGCCCTTGAGGTGGCGGGCTCCCCCGCCTACCTGGAGCCGGACGCGGTGGTCATCGCCCCCGACGGCCGCTGGACGGTCGTGGAGATCAAGTCCTTCCCGATGATCGACGCGGCGGCCGACCCGGCCAAGGTGGGCGCCGCGGCCCGCCAGGCGGCGGTGTACGTGCTGGCCCTGGAGCGGGTGGCAGGGCTGGTCAGGGGCGCTGCCGCGCCGTCTAAGGCGCCGGTCCCCGAGGTCTCCTCCTCGGTGCTGCTCGTCTGCCCCAAGGACTTCTCCAACCTGCCGACCGCCTCCCTGGTGGACGTGCGCAAGCAGTTGTCGGTGACCCGGCGCCAGCTGGCCCGGCTCACCCGGATCGAGGAGATCGCCGACGCCCTGCCGCCGGGCGCCAGCTTCGCGCTCGACCGGCCGGCCCCCGAGCTGACGGACACGGTCGAGTCGGTCCCGGCGACGTACGCGCCGGAGTGCCTGGCCGCCTGCGAGCTGGCCTTCCACTGCCGCGAGCGGGCCCGCTCCGTGGCCGCGGTGACGGCGCTCGGCCGCGGTCTGCGGGCCGAGCTGGGCGCGCTGACCAGCGTCGGCGCGGTCCTGGACGCGGCACGCGGACACTCGGGCGACGCGGCCGACCCGGCGGTGGCCGCGCTGCGCAGGGCGGCGGCCCTGCGGGCGGAGGCCCTGGAGGGCGCGGCCACCGGAGGCGCCGTATGTCGCTGATCGCCACCCTCGCGCGGCTGGAGGCCGTCGAGGCCGGACGGGCCGCGCCGCTGGCCACCGTGCGCCACCGGCATCTGTCCGAGCGCCCTCTCGTGCTCGTCCCGCTGACCACCTCCGGAGAGGCCGGGGCGCCGCTCGGCGCGCTGGTGGGGACCGACCGCGAGGCGCCCCGGCTGCTCGTCGTGCCGCAGCCGCGCGACCGCGAGCTGCGGTTCGCCTTCCTCGCCGAGCTCGCCGACGCCGTACTGCCGCATCTCGACGCGTACGCGGACGAGGTGGAGGCCGCCGAGCGCAGCGAGACCGACCCCGAGACGGGCAAGAAGGTCAAGGTCGAGGTCGAGCTGTGCGCCGACGCGCCGCAGATCGTGGTGCCGGGCCGGGCCGCGACCGACTTCGTACGGCTGCTCGGCCGCTCCATGCGGTTCCGCCGGACCGCCGAGCAGGACCCGGACACCCCGCACCCGGCGCCGCCGCGCGTCCCGCTGCTCGGCCGCTGGCTGACGCACTACGGGGAGCGCGCCCGCGTCCCCGGCTCGGCGCTGCTGCTCGCCGCCACCGATCTGCTCTCCCGGCACTGGGCGACCGGCCAGTCGAGCCTGGAGGACCAGCACCTGGGGGCGCTGCTCGCCTGGATCGACCCGCCCCAGGGCGCCACCGGCGCGCAGGCGGCGCTGCGGGCCGAGCTCGCCCGGGACGGGGACGGGCAGCTGCTGTGCCCGCCGGCCGGGCCCGCCACCGACCCGGCCTTCGACAACAAGCTGCTCGCCCCGGCGATCGACCGCTACGACCGCGCCCGCCAGGCGCTGTCCACGGCGCAGGACGGCGAGACGGCCGACGCGCGCCTGGCTGCCATGACCCGGGCCGAGCAGGACATCCGTCGCCTGGTCGGGGGCCAGCTGCGGCCCACCTGGGACGCGGTGTGGCGCTCCCTGGACCTGCTGCGGGAGCTGCCCGAGGCACCGCGCGCGGCGGACCGCTGGACCCGCGACCGCTGGTCGTTCACCGCCCACCGGGACCGGGTGCGGGCCGGTGAACCGCCGCAGCCGCGCCGCGACGACGCGGTGACGGCGGCGGCCAAGCTCGCCTCGCGGGAGAGCGCCCAGGCGCAACTGGAGGCGCAGGAGGCGCTGGACGACCCGCTGGTGATGGCCGGGCGGCGCCTCGCGGGCGAGGCGTTCGCGGGCGAGGTCGTCGAGGTGGTGATGGCCTGGTCGGAGTCGAAGCGGCCGAGCCCGCGCCCGCTGGTGACCGTGCGCACCGGCGACGCGCCGCACCTGGCCGAGCGGGCGAAGGTGTTCCGCTCGCTGGACGGCCGACCCCAGTCGGCGGAGTTCGTGGGGTACGAGAGGGACGGCTCGCTCGTGCTGCGCCTGCTCGACAAGATGGGCCGGAGCAAGGACCCCGCGCCCGGCTCGGTGCCGGAGAAGGGCGACCGGGTGTGCTGGACGCTCTTCGAGCACGACCAGCGCGGCGGCCCGAAGCTGCCGGACCCGGAGGCCACCCCGTGGACCCACGGCGGCCCGCCGGGCACGGACGCGGAACACCCCGACCCCCTCACCCCGGAGGACCTGCTGTGATCCGTGCCGAGCGCGGCTTCGACCCGGGTACGGCGGCGGCCGAGGCGACCGGGAGGATCCTCCACGACACCCTGCACGCCGAGGCCCGGGGCGTCGTCGTGGACTCGCCGCCGGGCGCCGGCAAGTCGACGCTCGTGGTGCGCGCGGCCCTCGAACTGGCCGCCGCCGGGCGCCCGTTGATGGTGGTGGCGCAGACCAACGCCCAGGTCGACGACCTCGTCCTGCGCCTCGCCGAGCAGCAGCCGGAGCTGCCGGTGGGCCGTCTGCACAGCAGCGACGCCGACCCGTACGACAAGGCCCTGGACGACCTCGCGCACGTACGCAAGTCGTCCAGGGCCGCCGATCTGGCCGGGCTGGACATCGTGCTGTCGACGGCCGCGAAGTGGGCGCACGTCAAGGACGTCGAGCCCTGGGCGCACGCGATCGTGGACGAGGCGTACCAGATGCGCTCGGACGCGCTGCTCGCCGTGGCCGGGCTGTTCGAGCGGGCGCTGTTCGTGGGCGACCCGGGCCAGCTGGACCCGTTCGCGATCGCGGACTCCGAGCAGTGGGCGGGGCTCTCCTACGACCCGTCGGCGAGCGCGGTGACGACGCTGCTCGCCCACAACCCCGAGCTGCCGCAGCACCGGCTGCCCGTCTCCTGGCGGCTGCCCGCGTCGGCGGCGCCGCTGGTCTCCGACGCGTTCTACCCGTACACACCGTTCCGCAGCGGTACGGACCACGGCGACCGGCGGCTCTCCTTCGGCGTCCCCTCCGACGGCTCGGCACCGGACCGGGCGCTGGACGAGGCCGCCGAGTCGGGCTGGGCCCTGCTGGAGCTGCCCGCTCGGCACACCCCGCGCACCGACCCGGAGGCGGTACGGGCGGTGGCCCAGGTGGTCCGCAGGCTGCTCGACCGGGGCGGCGCGGCGACCAGCGAGCGCTCCCCGGACCCGGCGCCGCTGACCGCCGCCCGGGTCGCCGTCGGCACGGCCCACCGCGACCAGGCGGCGGCGGTGCGGGCCGCGCTCGCTGAGCTGGGGGTGAGCGGGGTCGCGGTGGACACGGCGAACCGGCTCCAGGGCCGCGAGTTCGACGTGACGGTCGTCCTGCACCCGCTGTCGGGGCGCCCGGACGCCACGGCGTTCCACCTGGAGACGGGCCGTCTGTGCGTCCTGGCCTCCCGCCACCGGCACGCCTGCGTGGTGGTGTGCCGGGCGGGCGTGACGGACCTGCTGGACGAACACCCCTCGACCGAGCCGGTCCAGCTGGGGGTCACGGTGAAGTTCCCGGACGGCTGGGAGGCGAACCACGCGGTCCTGACGCATTTGGCGGAGCACCGGGTGCGGTGGCGGCCGTAGGGGGCGCGCGGACAGTGTGAGGCCCACTTGCGGGGCGCGGGACAATGGAGGGTGGCCCGGGGCGAACTCCGGGCCGCTGAACTGCGGCAGGAGGAGACCCGATGGCGGAGCCCGAGCGGAAAGAGCAGCGGCTGAGGCCGGCGCCGTTGCTGTTCGAGCCGGCCGAGGCCGCCGCCGACCCGGAGCACTTCTTCGCCCTGGAGTCGATCGACGACCCCCGGGAGCTGCTGTCGCGCTCCACGGAACTGGCGCTGGCGTTTCGCGCGGCGGCGGACCGGGCGGTGGAGTTCCAGGCGATCGCGGCGGCCCAGCTGGCCGACCCCCGCCGCTTCGACCGCCTCACGGCGGCGGACATCGCCGAGCGGGCGCAGTGGACCGAGGACTACGCGAAGAAGATGGTCGAATTCGGCCGGGATCTGGCGCGGGGGGTGGGGCAGGGGT
>NZ_JBJHPC010000267.1:0-9486 GCF_045257485.1 Streptomyces sp. YS-3
GGTCAGCTTGGGGCGGACGGTGACGGTGGCCGTCGGGCAGCCAGGGGACGGGGRCACGTTCGGCAGGGCGGCGCCCGGCGGCAGCGACCCGGGCTGCCTCGTCACGGTGACGGTCGGGGCTGGGCTGGGGCAGTTCACGCTCGGCGAGGTGCTGTTCGTGGACGGCGCGGACAGGCTCGGCGCCACGGCCGGACCGGACTGGTCCGGGCTGACCGGCGCGCTCGGCGAGTCGGTGACCACCGGAGCCGTCGGGTCGATCTGGATGTCGGGCCGCTCGCGGTCGCGCATGCCCTGGTCGCCCGTCGGCCGCTCGATCCAGGTGTTGTTGACGACGTTCACGATGATCAGGCTGTTGATGACCGTGGTCGTGCGGTTGATGACGACGGTGCGCTGCGGCTGGTAGCCGGGCCAGGACTGGCCCCGGGAGGCAGCGCCCTGGGTGGCGACGGGCGGCTTGAGCGGGTTGCCGCAGGCGCAGCGCACCCGGGGCGAGCCGTGGTCGTCGACCATGACGGCGGTGCCGGCCTGGAGCACCGACTGGAAGGCGGTGGCGTGGCCGTCCTTGAAGCCGTGGTTGGTGACCCGGGTGTCGGCCCGCAGCACCACGGGGGTCAGCCCGCGCAGGAACGAGGGGAGGTCGTCCGGGTTGATCCCGGCGGTCTCCGAGAAGGCGCGCGCCTTCGCCCGGTCGGCGGCGAGGAAGCGGATCTGCGCCTCCACGTCGCAACTGGCCACCGACTGGGTGCCGCCGTACAGGCCGGGCGTGGAGCCCGGGACGGTCCGGACGGTCTGTACGGTTGCCGTGGGGTTGCCGGGGGCGCTCGGCGGCGGCTGGGAGGGCGTGAGCGGCTGGGCGGCCCTGGCCGTCGACTCCGTGAAGGGGTCGGGGCCGGACGCCGCGACGGGCTGAAGGAAGAGCTCCTTCTCGTCGGAGGCGGCGCTGCCTCCGCCGTCGCCGCCACAGGCCGCGACGAGCACTCCGATGGACATGACGACTGCCGCCAGGGTGAACCGGCGCGGGGTCGAGCGCACGTAGATCTCCCACCTATTCGCCCCAAGTTGTCACTCATTGTCTGCCGGAGGGCGGCCGGTCCCGCAAGCGGACGCCGCCGTACGGGAGAGCGGCCCGGGCGCGTCGTCCGGGCCGGGACAGACGTGTGCCCCCTGCCGGAACAGGGGGCACACGCTTTCAAGGGGGCGGGGACCGCTCAGTCGATGCCCGGCAGGATGTGCGGTTCGGCCAGGTCGTCCTCGTAGCCGGCCAGCCGGATCGGGGCCGAACGGGCCCAGACCTCAAGGTTGCGGAGCTTTTCGGGTCGGCCGGGCCGGTCGCCGCGTTCCGGCGTCCGCTGTTCGCGTTCTGTCGTCTCTGGTGTCACCGCGCACTCCTCTGTGTCGCGTAACCCTGGGCGTACTGGCGGCTCCGGTCCCTTCCCGGTCGCCGGCCGCCCGAGGGGGCAGGGGTCAGGGGCAGTTCTGACGCGGTGGCGCCGGCACTCTGTCGGAAGCTCGGCCCAGTGTGCGGGCCGGTTCCGGAACGGGCATCGAGGACTGGTCGATCCTTTGATGGCTTCCGTCGGAGTCAGAGTAACCAAATGAGCGGGCCCCTGCTCGATGGGGCCATTTCCTTTGCGTCAACTTTCCTTCACCGTGCGTTGGCCACGGGCCCCATCCAGCCATGATCCGCCGCCCCCGGACGGCCGCCACGCCCGGGCGGGGCGGCCTGCTCCGTCCGGGTGACGCGCCCGGTCCCGGGGCCGCCGACGGTGGGGCGGGACCCCGGACGCACCGGTGGCCGGACCCCGTCGGGGGGTCCGGCCACCGTGCGCGTTCCGGGTGCGGTCTACCAGTTCCCGGGCGCGTAGTCCTTGAGGAAGACGCTGTGCAGGTCCTCGCCCGACTCGCCGCGCACGATCGGGTCGTAGACGCGCGCGGCGCCGTCGACCAGGTCGAGCGGGGCGTGGAAGCCCTCCTCGGCGAGTCGCAGCTTGTCGTGGTGCGGGCGCTCGTCGGTGATCCAGCCGGTGTCGACCGAGGTCATCAGGATCTTGTCGGTCTCGAACATCTCCTGGCCGCTGGTCCGGGTGACCATGTTCATGGCGGCCTTGGCGGCGTTGGTGTTGGGGTGCCCGGCGCCCTTGTAGCCGCGGCTGAACACGCCCTCCATCGCGGAGACGTTGACCACGTAGGCGCGGCCCTTCGGCGCCTTGCGGGCCGCGTCGGCCATCGCCGGGCGCAACATGCTGATCAGGATGAACGGCGCGGTGTAGTTGCACAGCTGGGTCTCCAGCAGTTCGACCGGGGAGATCTGGTCGATGGACTGCACCCAGGTGTTGGTGTCGACGACGTCCGGCAGCAGCCCGCCCGCGTCTATGGCGGTGCCGTCGTGGTGGCGGGCGATGCTGGCGTTGCCCGCGACCAGGGCGAGGTCGGCGACCCGCTGGGCGTCGAGGCCGGAGGCGCCGAGCGGCAGCGCGGCCGGTGCGCCGAGGTCACCGACCGCGCCGGAGTTGAAGGCGCCGATCACATGGTGGGCGGGGAGTTCACCGGCGGGCAGCGGGGCGCTCTCGCCGTCGACCAGGGCGGCGTACGCGGAGGGCAGCCGGCGCACGGTCTGGGTGGCGTTGTTGATCAGGATGTCCAGCGGGCCCTGCTGGGCGGTCTGCTCGGCGAGCGCGACCGCCTGCGCCGGGTCGCGCAGGTCGATGCCGACGACCTCCAGGCGGTGCATCCACTCCGCCGAGTCCTCCATCGCCTTGAAGCGGCGGATGGCGTCCTTGGGGAAGCGGGTGGTGATGGTGGTGTGGGCGCCGTCGCGCAGCAGCCGCAGCGCGATGTACATGCCGATCTTCGCCCGGCCGCCGGTGAGCAGCGCGCGCTTGCCGGTGAGGTCGGTGCGGGCCTCCCGGCGCATCCGGTTCTCGGCGGCGCACTTCTGGCAGAGCTGGTGGTAGAAGTAGTCGACCTCGACGTACCGGGTCTTGCAGATGTAGCAGGAGCGGGGGCGCTGGAGCACCCCGGCGATCTGGCCGGTGGGGGTCGCGGACGACGGCAGGATGCCCTCGGTCTCGTCGTCGATGCGCTCGGCGGAGCCGGTGGCGGTCGCATGCGTGACGGCCCGGTCGTGGGCGGTCTTGGCGGCCCGGCGCTCCTGGCGGCGGCGCTGCTTCACGGTCCGGTAGATCGCGGCGGTGGCGCGGCGCACGGCGATCGCGTCGGGGTGGTCGACCTCGATGGTGTCGAGCTCGTCCAGCACGCCGAGGCAGACGGCGAGGCGCTCGGGGTCGATCCCGGGGCCGTACTCCACGTCGGGTTCGCCGGGCTCCTGGCCGATGCCGGGACCGTACTCCTGGTCCTGGATGTCCTCTGTCACCGTCATCGCCGTCGCCGTTCCTCGGTCATGCGCGGTCTCGCCCGCGTGTGGAAGTTCCCAAAAGCGCAATCGTACGGAGCGGGGCGCCGCAGACCAAACCGCGAGCCCGTGGGCCGCCGGTCAGGGGCGTGCGGGCGGGCGGTCGAAGACGCAGTCGCCGCAGAGTCCGGCGCCCGGGCAGCGGTAGTAGAGGCAGCAGCTGCGGCGGCGGAAGGCAGGGCCCGGGAGCAGCGTGCCGGTGCCCGCCAGGTCGGGGTGGGCGAGGAGTTCGGCGCCGAGCTCCAGCGCCCGCCGGGCCGCGTCCGGGCGGCCCGCGCGCAGCGCCCAGCGGTGCAGCTCGCGGACGGCTCCGGCGAGCGCGGAGCCCGCGTTGCCCCACAGCAGGCCGGTCGCGAGGGGGGTGTCGCGCCGGACGGCCTCGGCGAGCGGGACCAGGTGGCCGTACTGGACGCTCTCGCGGATCCGCCCGGCGGTGCCGGGCAGCGGCCGGACCCGGTCGAGCAGCAGGTCGTCGGGGGCGCCGCGGCCACCGTCCCAGGACAGGGCCGCGGGGTCGAGGTCGGGCAGTTCGCCGTGGAGCACGGCGGGCCCGAGGGCGATGGACCAGAGCCGGGCGACGAGTCCCAGGTGGGCGATGGAGGCGCCGGTGCGGCGGTCGGGCGCGCTCAGGGCGGCCGTGACGGTGTCGATCCGGGCCGCCAGGGGGCCGCCCTCCCCCGCGTAGAGCCGCGCCAGCGGGCGGTGCGCACCGTCGGCCGGTCCGGTGCGCAGCGCGAAGAACCCGCCGACCGAGGCCACCGCCGCGAGATCCACTCCTCGTCCCCCTCCGTGCGCGCCGTGGCGGACCGGCCACGTACCCCGTGATTCTCACAGATTTTCGATCGAACATCTCTTCGACTACTAATGGACATCCCCCATCCCATACATGGCCGAAATACCCTCATCTCACCCCTCCCCACCAGCAGTTGTACCGAATGCCCGATGTATGGACGACTTCTGGAGTAGGGGCGTACTCCTATGGCAGTACGTGTCAATGCGGTCTCAAGGACGACGACGAGTGGCGATCGGCGAGGGATCGTGGATGCATGAGTGCCCTTGCCCTGTCCGTGCTGCTCTCCCTGGTCTCCGCCGTCGCGTACGCGGCTGCGGCGATCGTCCAGGAGCGCGTGGCCGCGGCCTCCCCCGACAGTACGTACCTCCGCCAGGGCGCCTGGTGGGGCTCTGTGGCACTCAACGGTCTCGGCGCCCTTCTGCACGTCGTGGCACTCGCGTGCGGACCGCTCACCCTCGTCCAGCCGCTCGGCGCGCTGACCATCGTCTTCGCACTGCCGATGGCCGCCGTGTTCGTCCGCCGCAGGGCGGGCGCGGCGGCCTGGCGCGGCGCGGTCATGGCGACCGCCGGCCTCGCCGGGCTGCTCGCCCTCACCAGCGACGCGGACGCCGACTCGGTCGGCGGCGGGGACCGGCTGCTGCTGGCGGCGGTCACCTTCGGCGCGATGGCGGTGCTCTTCCTCGCCTCGCGCGCGGTGCACGGCCCGGTGGTGCGCAGTGTGCTGCTCGCCGCCGCCGCGGGCGTCTCCTTCGGTATGGCGTCGGTCTTCACCAAGCTGGTGGCCGAGGACTGGGACGAGGGCCTGAAGCTCACCGAGGCGCCCAGCCTGCTCGCCATAGCCGTGCTCGCCGCCGCGGGCCTGCTGCTCTCCCAGGCCTCCTACCGGGGCGCCGGACTCGCGGCGCCCCTGGCGACCGTCACCGTCGTCAACCCGGTGGTCGCGGCGACCGTCGGGCTCACCATGTTCGGCGAGGAGTTCCGCTACGGGACGGCCGGCCTGGCCGTCGCCCTCGCCAGTGGCGTCGTGGCCGCGGGCGGACTGATCCTGCTCACCACCGAGCGCCTCGGCGCCGCCTCCCGGCGCTCACGCCCCGGGCCCCGGACCCTGCCGGCGATCCCGGCGCCCGGTCAGAGCGCCGAGGGCAGCACGTCCGGTCAGAGGCTGACGCCGCCTGCCCTGAGGTAGGCCAGCGGGTCGATGTCCGACCCGTACGAGGGCCCGGTGCGGATCTCGAAGTGCAGATGCGGCCCGGTGGCGTTGCCGGTGGAGCCCGAACGGCCGATGCGCTGGCCCGTGTTGACCTGCTGTCCGGCCCGCACGCTCACGGCCGAGAGATGGCCGTACTGGCTGTAGCGGCCGTCGGTGTGCCGGATCACCACCTGGTAGCCGTACGAGCCGCCCCAGCCGGCCTCCACGACCTTGCCGGTGGCCACCGCGTGGACCGAGGTCCCGGTGGAGACGGGGAAGTCGACGCCCGTGTGGTAGCCGCTCGCCCAGGACGAACCGGCCTTGTGGTACGGGGTGCTGGGCCCGGCGTCCACCGGCGCGGCGAGGGCGCCGCCCTTGTGGACGACCTGCTTCGGCGCGGGCTGCTTGTGCGGGGCGGCGGGCTTCTTCGGCTGCGGCTTGGCGGGCCGCTTCTGCTGGGGCGACGGCTGCGGCCCGGGGCGGGTCCGCGGCGGCGCCGCCGTGTCCGGTAAGGACAGCCGCTGCCCCGGCAGGATCAGATCGGGGTCGGAGCCCACGACCCGGCGGTTCTCGGTGTACAGCGCGTGCCAGCCGCCCCTGACGTGCTCGGTGTGCGCGATACGGGAGAGGGAGTCGCCGGGGACGACGGTGTAGCCCACGTATCCCTCGCGCTTGCCGGGGACGGTGGTGGGGCTCGCCTGGGGCGCCGCCTTGGGCACCACGCGCGCGTGGTGCTCCTGGACCGCCGGGGCGGTGTGCGCGGTGTGCGCGGTGTGGGTGGTGTGCGCCGTGGGCGTGGTGTGCGCGGTGTGTGTGGTGTGCGCTGCGCCGCGGGTCAGTCCCGCCTCGCCCGAGCAGACCGGCCACGCGCCCGGGCCCTGGGCCTGGAGCACCTTCTCCGCGACGGCGATCTGCTCGCTCCTGGAGGCGAGGTCGGCGCGCGGGGCGTAGGCCCGGCCGCCGTAGGCCACCCAGGTCGACTGGCTGAACTGGAGCCCGCCGTAGTACCCGTTACCGGTGTTGATCTGCCAGTCGTGGGTGGACTCGCAGGCCGCGACCTTGTCCCAGACGTCCAGGGAGGCGGCGTGGGCCGCGCCCGCGCCGATCAGGGGCAGGGCCATGCCCGCCCCGCCCGCCGTCACCGTCAGCGAAGCCCGGTTGATACGGCCCGGCTGGTAGCGGCGGTGCCGCCCGCGTACGGACATGGGTCCCCCTCGAACGCATCGGGAGCCGCCAAAGTAGGGGCTCTGAACGGACCGTGACAAGAGTGCGTACCCACCCGTCGAGGGGAATGCCGGCCGAGTCGCGCCGCTTGGAGTCTTCCGTAGGGTTGACCGAGCAGCGCACCCGATGATCCGAGGAGCACAGCCATGAGTGGAACAGCCCAGATCGGCGTCACCGGACTCGCCGTCATGGGGCGCAACCTCGCCCGCAACTTCGCTCGCAACGGCCTCACGGTGGCGGTGCACAACCGGACGGCGGCCAAGACCCGGGCGCTGGTCGAGGAGTTCGGCGAGGAGGGGCGGTTCGTGCCCGCCGAGTCGCCGGAGGAGTTCGTGGCGGCACTCGAACGGCCGCGCCGGCTGGTGGTCATGGTGAAGGCGGGTGAGCCGACGGACGCGGTGATCGAGGAGTTCGCCCCGCTGCTCGACGAGGGCGATGTCATCATCGACGGCGGCAACGCGCACTTCGAGGACACGCGCCGGCGCGAGCGTGAGCTGCGCGAGCGCGGTATCCACTTCGTGGGCGCCGGTGTCTCGGGCGGTGAGGAGGGCGCGCTGCACGGCCCGAGCATCATGCCGGGCGGCTCCGCCGAGTCGTACGAGTCACTGGGCCCGCTCCTGGAGAAGATCGCGGCCAAGGCGCCGGACGGCACCCCGGGCGTGACGCACGTCGGCCCCGACGGGGCGGGCCACTTCGTGAAGATGGTGCACAACGGCATCGAGTACGCCGACATGCAGCTGATCGCCGAGGCCTACCACCTGCTGCGCACGGTCGCCGGGTACTCCCCCGCCAAGATCGCCGAGACGTTCCGGGGCTGGAACACGGGGCGCCTCGACTCGTATCTGATCGAGATCACGGCGGAGGTGCTGGCCCACCAGGACGCGGCGACCGGGAAGCCGTTCGTGGACGTCGTCCAGGACCGGGCCGAGCAGAAGGGCACGGGGCGGTGGACGGTACAGATCGCCCTGGACCTCGGGGTGCCGGTGTCGGGAATCGCCGAGGCGGTGTTCGCGCGCTCGCTCTCCGGCCACGCCGATCTGCGCGAGGCCGCCGGCGCCCTGGCCGGGCCCGTGCCCGAGCCGCTGGACGAGAAGGCGGCCGAGGCGTTCGCCGCGCAGGTGGAGCAGGCGCTGTACGCCTCGAAGATCGTGTCGTACACCCAGGGCTTCCACCAGGTCCGGGCCGGCAGCGAGCAGTACGGGTGGGACGTGGACCTGGGCTCGGTGGCCGCGATCTGGCGCGCCGGGTGCATCATCCGGGCGGCGTTCCTGGACCGCATCCGGGCCGCGTACGACGCCGAACCGGACCTGGTGAGCCTGCTCTCGGACAAGCGGTTCGGCGAGGAGATCGGGGCGGCGCAGGAGGACTGGCGCGCGGTGGTCGTGGCGGCGACGCGCCAGGGCGTGCCGGTGCCGGGCTTCTCGGCGGCGCTCGCGTACTACGACGCGCTGCGCGCCGAGCGGCTGCCCGCGGCGCTCACCCAGGGGCAGCGGGACTTCTTCGGGGCGCACACCTATCGCCGGGTGGACCGCGAGGGCTCGTTCCACACGCTGTGGGGCGGCGAGCGCACGGAGGTCGAGGCGGGCTGAGCGGCGGGCGCGGTCCGGGGGCCATGGGTCCCCCCGGACCGCGCCCGTCTCACACCAGCTTCGCCGCCGCCGCCAGCCCCGGGCGGGGGCTGGAAAGCACCGGAGTCCTCGACGGGGCCAGGCTCGCCCCGGGGGCCATGGAGGCCTGGGCCAGGACGATGACGTCCGCGTCCTCGACCCGCCCGATGGCCTCGGCGACCGCCCGCGCGTAGCCCTCCGGGTCGCCCTCCTCGAAGCGGCGCCAGGCTCCGTCCACCAGCACCGTCCGCGGCGTGACCGCGCGCCCCGCCCGGGCGGCCTCCTCGTGGAGCAGCTCGGTGGTGGGGCCGAGGGTGGTCTCCAGGGCGGCGAGGACCGTGATCCGCGGGCCGTGGGCGACGGCCGCGGCTGCCATCGGCCGGTCCACCCGCAGGACCGGCAGCCCGAGTTCGGCCCCGGCGGCCTCCGCGAGGCCGGCGATGGTCGAGCAGGTGCACAGCACGGCCGTCGCACCCCCGGCCACGGCCTCGGCGAGGACCGCCCTGGTGGCGTCGGCGGCCCCGGCCGCGCCGACCCGGCGAGCCCGGTCGAGCAGTTCCTCGTCCACCAGGTGGCGCAGGGCGAGGCCCGGGTGGTCCTCGTCGCGCAGGGCGTCGAAGACGGGCACGTGCACCGGCGAGGTGTGCAGCAGGGTCAGGGTGCCGGCCATGGCGTCCTCCTCCGGGGTCAGTGCTGGGAGGCGGAGGGGACGAGCGCGTGCGGGCTGCGGCGCTGGTCGGTGCCGGGGACCGGCGCGGAGGCGTCGTCGCCGAGCTCGACGACACGGTTGTCCGCGTCGACGTGCACCACGCGCGGGCGCAGGGTGCGCGCCTCGGCGTCGTCGACCTGGGCGTAGCTGATGAGGATCACCAGGTCGCCGGGGTGGACGAGGTGGGCGGCGGCGCCATTGATACCGATGACTCCGGAGCCGCGCTCGCCCTCGATGACGTAGGTCTCCAGCCGGGCGCCGTTGTCGATGTCGACGATGTGGACGAGCTCGCCGGGCAGCAGGTCGGCGGCTTCCATCAGCTCGGCGTCGACGGTGACCGATCCCACGTAGTGGAGGTCGGCCTGGGTCACGGTGGCTCGGTGGATCTTGGACTTGAACATGGTGCGCAGCACAGCGTCACTCCTGCCGGACAAAGGGTCGCGCCCCGGTCGGGGTACGCGCCGTCGCCTGACAGGGTAGGCCACCGTCCGCCGTATGACTCTGTGACCTGCCCCTCCCCCCCAACTGCCGTGCCGGTCGCGTGTCCTGGCC
>NZ_JBJHPC010000268.1:0-9463 GCF_045257485.1 Streptomyces sp. YS-3
GGCCGGGGTGCGGCTCGGGATGGTCCTCGTGGCTCAGGTCAGCGCCGTCGTCGCCGTGTTCGTCGCCGTCAACGACCGGTACGGGCTCTACGGCAGCTGGGGGGACCTGCTCGGCACCGAGAGCCATGTCGCCGCCGCGCCCGACCTCGGCGCCGACGGGACCGGGGGCCGGGACCTGCGGGCCGCGCCCCGCGTCCGGCAGGCCTTCACCCCCGTCACCGGGGAGTCCGGCCTCGGCCCGGGGCTGCTGCTCACCCATCTCAGGGGCGCGGTCTCGGGCGCCGAGGGCGAGGTGTACGTATGGCTGCCGCCGCAGTACGGCGAAGCGGCGTACCGGAACAAGGACTTTCCCGTCGTCGAGCTGCTCGCCGGGTATCCCGGCTCCGCGCGGGACTGGTGGAACAACCTCGACGCGCAGACGCAGCTGCGGCCGATGATGGAGCGCGGCGAGGTCGCGCCGTTCATCCTCGTCGAGCCGCGCACCACCCTGCTGCCCGGCCGGGACACCGGCTGCGCCAACGCGCCGGGCGTGGTCAACGCCGACTCCTGGCTGAGCGTGGACGTACGGAAGATGGTGACCGACACCTTCCGGGCGCGCGGGGACGCCCAGGGCTGGGCGGTCGCCGGGTTCTCGGCGGGAGCCCACTGCGCGGCCGACCTCGCGCTCGCGCACCCCGACCGCTACCGCGCCGCCGTCGGCTTCTCCGGCTACAACGACCCCGCCGCCGAACCCGACTCCATCACCGCCCACGACGCGCGGCTGCGCCGCACCACCGACCCCCTGTGGATCCTCACCCACGCCCGCCGGCCCCCGCTCGCCTCGCTCTACCTCACCGGTGAGCGGCGCGACGGGTACGACGACGCGATGGCGCTGCGGCGGGCCGCGAAGCCGCCCACCCGCGTCACCGTCGTCCCCTCCACCGGCGGCCACCGCGTGACCGTCTGGCGCCCGCTGGTTCCGGCGGCCTTCCGCTGGCTCAGCGGGGTCGTCGCTGGGCCCGTGGCCCGGGAAGCAAGTACCGGAAGAGTAAAGGCCTCGCAAAGCGGGGCAACTCCCGCCAGGACAAGCGGCTCTTCCCGTCCGTGATGAGCCTGACCGGTACCCCCTTCCTGCTGACCGCCGTCCTCGTGGCGGCGGTGGCCCTGCTGCTGCCCCTGCTCCTGTGGAGCCGGATCGGCGGCCCGGCCCTGGTGCGCGGGGCGTCCCGGCTGCTCATGCTGCTGTTCGCCCAGTTCACGGCGGTCCTCGTCGTCTTCGTGCTGGTCAACAACGCCAACGGGCTGTACGACAACTGGGACGACCTGCTGGGCACCGGCAACCACGTCAACGCGGCCCCCGACCTCGGCCCCGACGGCACCGGCGGCCAGAAGGCCGCAGCGGCGCCCAAGGTCAAGCAGGTCTTCAAGGAGTACAAGGGCAAGGTCGGCAACGGCGTCATGAAGACCACGCTCAAGGGCGCGATCTCCGGCGTCGAGGGCGATGTCGCGGTCTGGCTGCCGCCGCAGTACAACGACCCCGCGTACAAGGACAAGGCCTTCCCCGTGGTGGAGCTGCTGCCCGGCTACCCCGGCTCCATCGGCGCCTGGTTCGGCTCGCTGCACACCCAGCGCCAGCTCACCCCGATGATGCAGCGCGGCGAGGTCGCGCCGTTCATCCTCGTCTCGCCGCGCACCACGCTCCTGGACGGCCGCGACACCGGCTGCGCCAACGTGCCCGGCACCGTCAACGCCGACACCTGGATCAGCGTGGACGTACGGAAGATGATCACCGACAACTTCCGGGCCGCCACCGGCCCCGAGGGCTGGGCCGTCGCGGGGTACTCGGCGGGCGGCCACTGCGCCGCCAAGCTCGCGGTCGCGCACCCGGACCGCTACCGCGCCGGCGTCGACCTCTCCGGCTACAACGACCCGGCCGCCGAGGGCGCCTCGATCACCGCGCACGACCCCAAGCTGCGCCGCGAGTCCAACCCGCTGTGGATCCTCAAGAACGCCAAGACCCCTCCGCACACCTCGCTGTTCGTCTCCGGCGACCTCGGCGACGGCTACAACGACGGCCTGGCCCTGAAGAAGGCCGCCAAGGCGCCGACCACCGTCCACGTCGTCCGGCTCAACGGCGGCGGCCACCGCAGCAGCGTCTGGGAGCACCAGGTGCCCGACGTCTTCCGCTGGCTCACCAAGGAGCTCGGTCAGGCGGGCCGGGTCGCCCCCGCGAACGGCATCTGATCGATCGGCGCCACCCGCACCGGCGCCCCCGGGTGCGGCGCGTGGATCATCTGGCCGCCGCCGATGTAGAGCCCGACGTGGCTGATGCCCGAGTAGAAGAAGACCAGGTCGCCGGGGGCGAGGTCGGAACGGGACACCCGGGGGCCCGAGTTGATCTGCGTGTACGTGGTCCGGGGCAGCGAGACGCCCGCCGCGCTCCAGGCCGCCTGGGTCAGCCCCGAGCAGTCGAACGCGGACGGCCCGGTCGCGCCCCACACATACGGCTTGCCGAGCGCGGTGAAGGCGTACGCGACGGCCGCCGCCGCCCGGCCGCTGGGCGCCGGGAGCAGCCCGGCGGGGGCGGCGACGGGCGAACCGGGGGCGGCTGAGCGGCTCGCGCGTCCGGTGGCGCCCGCGTCCGCCCGGGCGCCGTCCTGGCTCTCGTACGCCCGGCGCTCCTCGGCGGTCAGCCGCGCGAGCAGCGCCTGCGCCGAGTCGATCTTCGACTTGACGGTCTCCTTCTGGTGCCTGAGCTCGGCCTGCCGGTCGCGCAGCTCGGTGAGGCGGCCGTCGGCGGCGGTGTGCAGCCGCTTCAGCTCGGCGAGCTGTCGGCGCACCCCGGCGACGGCGGTCGCCGTCCGGTCCCCGGCGCGCTCCTGGAAGGCCGCGTCGTCCAGGTAGCGCCGCGGGTCGGAGGAGAGCATCAGCTGGAGCGCGGGGGCGACCCCGCCGGTGCGGTACTGGGCGGTGGCGATCGAGCCCAGCGCGTTGCGCGCGCTGCCCAGCCGTTCGGCCTTGCGCGCGGCCTCGTCCTGGAGCGCGGCGACCGCCTTCTGGGCGTCGTCCGCCTTCTCCTTGGCGCCGTTGTACGCCTCGGTGGCGACCTCGGCCTCCTGGTACAGCCTGTCCACCCTGGCCTTGACCTCGGCCGGGGTCAGCCGGGGCTCGGCGTGTCCGGAGCCCTCGAAAGCGGTGGCGGTGGCGGCCCCGGCCAGTGCGAGGGTCGCCGCGGTGCGGGCGGCGGGGCCGGTGAGCGGGTGCTGCCGGGGCTTTCGATGTGCAGCCACGAGGTGCCTTCACGTCCTTCCGTGCGCATCCGGCGACGGACCGCACAGGGGGAACGGCCCGCCGCCGGATCTCTCGGCCGGCGACCGATGGCCGCGCCCCGAGGGAGCGGCGATGGGGAGTAGGTCGCCTGGGGGAGGACGCTAAACCTGGGTGACACGGGGGAGTGACGCAAAGCGCTAAGTGTTCTGTTCCGGCGCTATCGCGACCGGATATGACCGGTCCGCCATCGAGTGAGCCCCTTTCCCGGTGCCGCTGTGACCGAGGAGCCGGACGGGGCACACCTGCCCGCCGCTCCGTGATACCGGGTGGCTAGGCTCGCGGACCATGGACGTACTCATCAATGTCTTCGTCGCCCTGCACATCATCGGCATCGCCTCGCTGCTGGGCGGCTTCCTGACCCAGATGAAGGCGATGGGTGCCGGGACCGCGCGCTTCGTGCCCGCCATGCTGCACGGCGCGCTGACGATGCTGGTCACGGGCGTGGCCCTGGTGGGCCTGAACCAGGCCGACGACCACTCCGTGAACACCGCCAAGATCGGCCTCAAGCTGGCGGTCCTGGTGGTGATCCTCGGGCTGGTCTATGTGAAGCGCGACGACGAGAAGGTGGAGAAGGCGCTGTTCGGCGCGGTCGGCGGGCTGACCGTGGCGAACATCTTCATCGCGACGCTCTGGACGTGAGCGGGGGCGCGCACAGGGGCGCGCACAGGGGCGCGCACCGCGCACGCCGCTACGCGGGGCGCACGCTCCCGTAGATCGGCATGTAGTAGATCGACTCCTCGCGTACGTACGCCCCCGGCTTCGGCGCGTGGATCATCATCCCGTTGCCGATGTACATACCGACGTGGCTGATGTCGTCGTAGAAGAAGACCAGGTCACCGGGGCGCAGATCATCCGTGGCCACCCGGGTGCCGGTCTTGACCTGGTCCCAGGTGGTACGCGGCAGATCGACCCCGGCGGCCTTCCACGCGGCCTGGGTGAGCCCGGAGCAGTCGTACGAGGACGGCCCGGTCGCGCCCCACACATACGGCTTGCCGATCTGGTCGCGGGCGAACGCGAGGGCCTTGGCGGCCTTGGTGGAGGAGGACGGGGTGCCCGCCCCCGAGCCGGCGCCCGTGCCGGTCCCGGAGCCGGTACCCGTACCCGTACCCGTGCCCGTGCCCGTGTCCTTCGGTGGCTTCTTCGCGGCCTCGGCGGCTTCGGCCGCCTCCGCCGCCTTCCTGGCCGCCGCCTGCCGCGCGGCCAGCTCCGCCGCTTTCTTCCGCGCCTCCTCCTGCTTCCTCGCCTCCAGCGCCTCCAGCCGCGCCTTCTCCCGCGCGGTCAGCGTGCCCAGCAGCGTGCGCGCGGCGGCCAGCTTGGACTGCACGTCCCGCTTGCCGGCCCGCAGCGCCTCCTGGGAGGTGGTCAGGCGCTCCAGACCCCGGGCCGCCTCCGCGCGCCTGGTAGCGACGCCCGCCCGCTGGGTCTCGAAGTCCCGCAGCGCCTGCTCCTCGCGGCCGGTCAGCTGCTTCATCAGGTGGTTGCGGTCGAAGAAGGCCTGCGGGTCGTCCGCGAGCATCAGGGTCACGGTCGAGGCCATGCCGCCGGTGCGGTACTGCTCGGCGGCGTAGGAGCCGAGCACCCGGCGGGTGTCGTTCAGCCGGGCGGTGCCCCGGGCGACCTGGTCGAGCATGCCGTCGACCCGGGCGCGCTGGACCTCGGTGGCCTCCTTGGCCCGGTTGTACGTCTCCGTGGCCGTGCCCGCCTGCCGGTAGAGGTCGTCGACCTTGCGCTGGACCTCCTCGACCGTCGGCTCCGGGCCGCCGGGCGCCGCGCCCGCGCTCTGGGCCAGCATGCCCACCGAGGCGAGCGCGGCCGTGGTGATGCCGACGGCGGGAGCGGCCGGACGTATGCGGGTGCGCGGCTTGCGGTGGGAGGGCAAGGCCGACACCTCCTTACGGATCGTGCCGGGCGGGTGCGGTCCCCGGACGGGGGCGTTCCCGGTTGAGGCGGCACGCTAGCCAACTCGTGCGGTCACTGGGAAGGTTGATGTCCGACAGGCCCGATACATTCCTGTGACCTTTACGCTCCGTAGTCGTTGGTTCGTCTCCTGCGAAGGCGGCAGCGGGCTGTCAGAGCGGGGTCCTAGACTCGGGAGACGATGAGCAGCCTCTTTGACGACAGCTTCCTGGCGGACCTCCAGCCCTCCGAGGAGGAGCACCCGCCGCCGCCCGAGGACGGCCCGGTCCGCGAGGAGGTGCCGGACGACCTCTTCCAGGGCCGTTTCGACGCACCCCCGAGCCACGACGCGTACTACCGGGACGGCGCCCCGCGCCCGGTGGTCGACCCGGCGACCCTCCTGGAGGGGCTGAACGAGAACCAGCGCGCGGCCGTGGTCCACGCGGGCTCCCCCCTGCTCATCGTGGCCGGGGCGGGCTCCGGCAAGACCCGGGTGCTCACCCACCGCATCGCCCATCTGCTGGCCACCCGCGGTGTCCACCCCGGCCAGATCCTCGCGATCACCTTCACCAACAAGGCCGCGGGCGAGATGAAGGAGCGCGTCGAGCAGCTGGTCGGCCCGCGGGCGCACGCGATGTGGGTGATGACCTTCCACAGCGCCTGTGTGCGGATCCTGCGCCGCGAGTCCAAGAAGCTCGGCTTCACCTCGTCGTTCTCGATCTACGACGCGGCCGACTCCAAGCGTCTGATGGCGCTGGTCTGCCGCGACCTGGACCTCGACCCCAAGCGGTACCCGCCGAAGTCCTTCAGCGCCAAGATCTCGAACCTGAAGAACGAGCTCATCGACGAGGAGACCTTCGCCGGCCAGGCCGTCGACGGCTTCGAGAAGACCCTGGCGCAGGCGTACGCGATGTACCAGGCGCGGCTGCGTGAGGCCAACGCGCTGGACTTCGACGACATCATCATGACGACGGTCCATCTGCTCCAGGCGTTCCCGGACGTCGCCGAGCACTACCGCCGCCGCTTCCGCCATGTGATGGTCGACGAGTACCAGGACACCAACCACGCGCAGTACACCCTGGTGCGCGAGCTGGTCGGCCCGGCCGGGAAGGACGAGGCACCGGCCGAGCTGTGCGTGGTCGGTGACGCCGACCAGTCGATCTACGCCTTCCGCGGCGCCACGATCCGTAACATCCTCCAGTTCGAGGAGGACTATCCGGACGCGAAGACGATCATGCTGGAGCAGAACTACCGCTCCACGCAGACGATCCTCTCCGCCGCCAACGCGGTCATCGAGCGCAACGAGAGCCGCCGCCCCAAGAACCTGTGGACCGACGCGGGCGCGGGCGCGCGGATCACCGGCTACGTGGCCGACACCGAGCACGACGAGGCGCAGTTCGTCGCCGACGAGATCGACCGGCTCACCGACGCGGGCGACGCCAAGGCCGGTGACGTGGCGATCTTCTACCGGACCAACGCCCAGTCCCGTGTCTTCGAGGAGATCTTCATCCGCGTCGGCCTGCCGTACAAGGTCGTCGGCGGTGTGCGCTTCTACGAGCGCAAGGAGGTCCGTGACGTCCTCGCCTATCTGCGCGTCCTCGCCAACCCGGAGGACGCGGTCCCGCTGCGCCGCATCCTGAACGTGCCCAAGCGCGGCATCGGGGACCGCGCCGAGGCGATGATCGACGCGCTGTCGCTGCGCGAGAAGATCACCTTCCCGCAGGCGCTGCGCCGCGTCGACGAGGCGTACGGAATGGCCGCCCGCTCGGCCAACGCCGTCAAGCGCTTCAACCAGCTCATGGACGACCTGCGCACGATCGTCGACTCGGGCGCGGGCCCGGCCGTCGTGCTGGAGGCGGTCCTGGAGCAGACCGGCTATCTGGCCGAGCTCCAGGCCTCCACCGACCCCCAGGACGAGACCCGGATCGAGAACCTCCAGGAACTCGCCGCCGTGGCCCTGGAGTTCGAGCAGGCGCGCGGCGAGGCGGAGGGGACCGACGGCGCCGACGCGCCCACCCCCACCCTCGCCGAGTTCCTGGAGCAGGTCGCCCTCGTCGCCGACTCCGACCAGATCCCCGACGAGGACGAGGACGGCTCCGGGGTCATCACGCTGATGACCCTGCACACCGCCAAGGGCCTGGAGTTCCCGGTGGTGTTCCTCACCGGCATGGAGGACGGCGTCTTCCCGCACATGCGGGCGCTGGGCCAGGTCAAGGAGCTGGAGGAGGAGCGCCGGCTGGCGTACGTGGGCATCACCCGCGCCCGCGAGCGGCTGTATCTCACGCGTTCCTCGATGCGCAGCGCCTGGGGCCAGCCCTCGTACAACCCGCCCTCCCGCTTCCTGGAGGAGATCCCCGGCCAGCACCTGGAGTGGAAGCGCACCGGACCGATGGCCGCCCCGGCCGGACCGGTCTCGGGCAAGGGTCTCGGCGGGGGACCGTCCGCCTCGCGGACGCGCGCGGGCGCCTCGGGCTTCGCGACCCGGCGCACCAGCGACAGGCCGGTGATCGCGCTGACCGTCGGCGACCGCGTCACCCACGACCAGTTCGGTCTGGGCACGGTGGTGTCGGTGACCGGGTCGGGTTCGGACGCCCAGGCCACGATCGACTTCGGCGACGAGCGCCCCAAGAAGCTGCTGCTGCGCTACGCGCCGGTGGAGAAGCTGTAGACGGAGAAGCTGTAGACCGTTTCCGCGGAGAGCGCGCGGGCTCGGACCCGGCCGGGGGCTCGGCCTAGGTCGGGTCGAGCCCGTGGCCGCGCAGCCACGGCAGTGGGTCTATCGGCGACCCGCCGCCGGGGCGCACCTCGAAGTGCAGGTGCGGACCGGTGGAGTTGCCCGAGTTGCCCGAGTACGCGATGACGTCACCGGCCTTGACCGGCCCCGACCGCAGCTTGGTGCTGGAGAGGTGGCAGTACCAGGTCTCGGTGCCGTCGGCGGCGGTCACTATGGCCATGTTGCCGTAGGCGCTGTTCCACTGCGTACGGATCGTGCCGTCGATCGCGGACATCACCGGCGTGCCGTACGAGACCGGGAAGTCGATGCCGGTGTGCACCGACATCCAGTTGACGCCCGCCTGGCCGAAGTACGCGCTCAGGCCCCGCTGCTTGACCGGCAGCAGGAACTTGGGGCGCGCGGCCTCCTTGCGCGCGGCGGCCTCCGCCTTGCGCTGCTTCTCCGCGGCCTGACGGGCCTTGAGGTCGAGACGTTCCTGCGTCCGGCTGGCGCGGTCGGCGAAGTCGCCCGCCTCCGCGCTGAGGTTGGCGAGCTGGGTGTCCAGCTTGCTGTTGGCGGCGACCGGCTTGACCGAGGACGGGTCGGAGGCGGTGACCGCCGTGTGCGCGTCCTTGCCCTCGCCGCCGAGCCCGCTCACCGAGGCCGCGGCGACCCCGGCCACCCCCATCACACACACCGACGGCACCGCGACGGTCAGCAGGGCGGACCGCTTGGCCGGACTGCGCCGACGGCTGCGGCTGCCCGCGGGGCGGCGCCCGGAACCGGCCGCGGCGACCGCGGCCACCGGCTCGGCCGCGCCCTCGGGGTCCGACTCCTCTTCCGCGAGCGGCGTTTCGGCAGGTCCGGCGTCCAGGTCGAGCACGGGGAACTGGGTGTCGAACGCGGGGAACTGCGCGGTGCCCTCGGCCGCCGCCTCGTCCTGCCCGCTCCCGTACCCGCTCGCGGAGCCGTGCTCGTATGCCTGCTCATGCCCGGTGCCGGTCTGCGCGGGCGGCGTGTCGTGCCCGCCCATGTGCTCGACACCGACGTTCCAGGCGGCCGTGTTGTACGTCCCGGTCTCGTCGTACGTGCCCGCCGCGTATCCCGCGCCGGGCACGGTCCACTGGCCGGTCGTGTCGTAGGCGGCGTCGTACGCGAACGCGGTGGTCTCGAACTGCCCGGTCTGCTGCGCCTGGTTCCAGGCGTCGGCGTCCCACTGCCCCGTGACATCGGGCCCGGCCGACTGCGCCGGGATCGTCCACTGGCCGGTGGTGTCGTACGAAGTCTGCTGTTGAGTCTGCTGCTGGTACTGCTGCGCGCCGTAGGCGTTCCACTGGCCCGTGTCGTACGTGCCGGTGTGCTGCGCGTCGTAGTCGCCGGGGAGAGCACCGAAGAGCGGGTCGGTGCCGAGGGCGCCGGTGGCGTCCGCCGTGGAGTGGCCGTCGTATCCGGCGTACCCGGCGTGGGCGTGCTGGTCAGTCACCAACTTCTCTCTCGCCTCGGCAACAGGACCTGGGTCCGGGGCCCTGGGGAGGGGCTCCCGGT
>NZ_JBJHPC010000269.1:0-9440 GCF_045257485.1 Streptomyces sp. YS-3
GAGTGGCTGGGCCTCGTCTGGCAAGAGCGCTCCTCTGGGGTCTCCCCGGACGGAGTCTGGGGGAGGATCCGGGTCCCCCGGTCAGGCCCGGAAGCCCATGGTATCGATCCTCGGCGGCCGGTTCGTGTCGGGCGGGTGTGACCGGCTGTAGCCGGGGCGCCGCCTGCCCGGGGGAGCCCCCGTTCCCGGGGGCGGGACGGGCGGGGGGCGCGGTCTGCCGGACCGGCTCTCATCAGGCACAACCGCGTCAACGCGGAAGGCGGGCACCGGATTCCCCCGGTGCCCGCCTTCCGCGTCTTCGCCGCTCTTGATCAGAGCGTGATGAGTGCCTCCAGCGGAGCCCCGCGCAGGGCGGCTTCCAGCCGCTGGCGCCCGGCCAGGAAGCCGAGCTCCATCAGGACCGCCACTCCGGCCACCTCGGCCCCGGCCCGCCGGATCAGCTCCAGGGAGGCCTCGGCCGTGCCGCCGGTCGCGAGCACGTCGTCGATGACCATGACGCGGTCGCCCGCGGCCAGGTCCTCGGCGTGCACCTCGATCTCGGCCGTGCCGTACTCCAGCTCGTACGCCTGGGAGAGCGTGGCTCCGGGGAGCTTGCCCGCCTTGCGCACGGGGATGAAGCCGATGCCCGCGCGGACCGCGACCGGGGCGGCCAGGATGAAGCCGCGCGCCTCCAGGCCGACGATCTTCGTCGCGCCGTGGCGTACGCACAGCTCGGCGAGGGTCTCGGTGAGAGCCGTGAAGGCGGCCGGGTCCGCGAGCAGCGGCGTGATGTCCTTGAACAGCACGCCCGGCTTCGGATAGTCCGGTACGTCACGGATCCGGCTGAGCAGCAGCTCCTGGGTGGTGACCGTCATCGGCGCTTCCCCCGGTTGTTGCGGGAGGGCTGGCGGCGCTGGCCGACGACCGCGCCGGCGGTCGCGGTCGCGTCCTCCGCGTCCTCGGCGCCGTCCTGCGGCTCGCCGTCACGGGGGTCGTCGGCGCTCTCGCCCTTGGCCGCGGCGGCGGCCCGCTTGGCGAGCACCCGCTTCTTGAGGGCCTTCATCTGCGGGTCGCGCTCCTTGAGGTCGGCGACCAGCGGGGTGGCGATGAAGATCGACGAGTACGCGCCGGCCGCGAGGCCGACGAAGAGCGACAGCGAGATGTCGTTCAGCATGCCGGCGCCGAGGACACCGCCACCGATGAACAGCAGACCCGCCACCGGGAGCAGCGCGACGACCGTGGTGTTGATGGAACGCACCAGGGTGCCGTTGAGGCTCTTGTTGGCCATCTCGCTGTAGGTGAGCCTGGTCTGCTTGGTGATGCCCCGCTGGCCCTCCTTGAGACCGTCGAAGACGACGACGGTGTCGTAGAGCGAGTAACCGAGGATGGTGAGCAGACCGATCACGGTGCCCGGGGTGACCTCGAAGCCGACCAGCGCGTAGATACCGACGGTGATCGTGATGTCGTGGATCAGCGCGACCAGGGCCGCGAGAGCCATGCGCCATTCGAAGGCGATCGCCAGATAGATCACCACGAGGATCATGAACACGATCAGACCGGTCCATGCCTTGTTGGCGATCTGGTCGCCCCAGCTGGGACCGACGAGGTCGGCGTTGATGTCCTCGGCGGGGACCTTGAGGTCCTTGGAGAGCTCGGTCTTGATCGCGTCCGACTTCGCGGTGTCGATGCCGCTGATCTGGATGCGCAGACCCTTGTTGCCGAGCTTCTGGACGATGGCGTCGTGGCCGGAGGCGCGCTCCGCGACCTGCTCCGCCTGGGCGACCGAGACGGAGGTCTTCGGGGTGGTGAAGACCGCGCCGCCCTCGAACTCGATACCCATCGTCAGACCCCGCACCGCCAGGCCCAGGATGGCCGTGATGGTGATCAGGATCGAGATGCCGTACCAGATCTTCCGCTTGCCGACGAAGTCGTAGCCGACCTCACCGCGGTAGAGCCGGGCGCCGAGATGACCGAGTCGCGACATCTCACGCCTCCTTCGGGTCGGTGGGGGCGGCGGAGGTGCGGCGGGCGCGGCGCAGCGGCGGCTTGGCGCCCAGACGCTGCGGATCCAGACCGGACCACGGGTGGCCGCCGGCGAAGAACTGCTTGCGCGCCAGGAGCGTCATCACCGGCTTGGTGAAGAGGAACACCACGACGATGTCGAGCAGGGTGGTCAGGCCCAGCGTGAAGGCGAAGCCCTGGACCTTGCCGACGGTCACGATGAACAGCACCGCGGCGGCGAGGAACGACACGAAGTCGGAGACCATGATCGTGCGCCGGGCGCGGGGCCAGGCACGCTCGACGGCCGGACGCAGGGTGCGGCCCTCGCGGATCTCGTCCCGGATCCGTTCGAAGTACACGATGAACGAGTCCGCCGTGATGCCGATGGCGACGATGGCTCCGCAGACCGCGGGCAGATTCAGCGCGAAGTTGATGGCCGGACCGAGCAGCGCCATGATCACGTACGTGAGGACCGCGGAGACCACGAGGCTCAGAAGGGCGACCAGCGCCAGACCCCGGTAGTAGAGCACCAGGTAGAGGATGACCAGCGCCAGGCCGATGGCGCCGGCGATCAGACCGGCGTGCAGCTGGTCGGCGCCGAGCGCGGCGGTGACGGTGGTGACGCTCTGCTCCTCGAAGGAGAGCGGCAGGGCGCCGTAGGACAGCACGTTCGCCAGGTCGTTGGCGGAGCGCTGGTTGAAGCTGCCGGAGATCTCGGCGCTGCCGCTGAGCGTCTGGCTCACCGACGGGGCGGAGACGACCTGGTTGTCCAGCGCGATGGCGAACTGGTTCTGCGGGGACTGCTGCTTCGACAGCTTGCCGGTGATCGACTGGAACTTCTTCGAGCCCTTGCCCGTGAAGTCCATCTGGACGATCCACATGCCGCGCTGCTGGTCGATGACGGCCTTGGCCTTCTTGACGTCCGTGCCCTCGATCTCGGCCGGGCCCAGGATGTACTTGGCCTCGCCGGTCTGGTCACAGGCCGCGATGGTGTCCGTGGCCTTGCTGCCGAAGGCGGCCTTGGCGCGCGACTCCTTGGTGGAGCAGTCGAGTCCCTCGAACTGCTTCTGGAGCTTGGCCACCGCCGCCGCGTCGCCGGTGGGCGGTACCGGCGGCGTCGCGCCCGGCGTCGTCCCCGGCTTCGGGGTGGTCGCCGGGAGGCCCGGCGTGGTCTTCGGGGAGGGCTTGCCGTCCGCCTTCAGCGCGTCGGTGAGGGCGCGGCCCTGCGGCGTCGACTTCGCGCTCGGCTTGGTCGACGGCGTCGAGGACGGCTTGTTCTTGTCGCCGTTCTTGCCCGCGCTCTTGCTCGCCGTGGGGCTCGGCGAGCCGCTGGGCTGCGGCTTGGCCGGGGTGCCGGCGGCGACCGTGAGGACGGGCCGGAAGTAGAGCTTGGCGGTGGTGCCGACCTGCTGGCGGGCCTGCTCCGAGTTCGTCCCTTTGGGGATGTTGACGATGATGTTGCGATCGCCCTGGGTCTGGACCTCGGCCTCGGAGACACCCAGACCGTTGACACGGCGGTTCATGATCGAGACCGCGGTGTCCATGTTGTTCTTGTTGATCGCCTTTTCCTGGCCGGGCTCGGCCTTCGCCCTGAGCGTGATGCTCGTACCGCCGGCGAGGTCGATGCCCAGGCGGGGCGTGTTGTGCCCGGAGGCGAACATGCCGCCCGCGAGGGCCACCATGGCGATCAGGAACAGGACCAGGGTGCGCCCCGGCCTGCCCTGGGCCCCCGCCGGCCTTCGGCCCTTCTTCGGTGCTGCCACCTTGTCGTTTCTCCCTGTCCAACCGCCCGCGCCGGGTGTGCGCCTGGGCGGCCACGAAGTGTTGTGGGGACGTCCCCCGTGGAAGTCGTCACCCTCGGCGGGACCGGCGGGCGCGCGCTGGCGCCCGCCGGTCCCCGAGAGCGGCTACTTCGCGTCCGACCCGCCGTCTGCCTTGCCGTCCTTGGGCGCGGCGGCGTCGTCCGCCTCGTCCTTCTTGCCCAGGTCGATCTTGTCCGCCGGGGCGGCCTCGGCCACGTCGGCCGCCTCGGCCTCGTCGGCCGGGTGCCCGGCGGTCTCGGTCAGCGACGAGGCGTCGTCCGGCACGGCCGGGAGGTCGGAGGCCTCGTCCGTCTCGCCGTGCACGATGCGGTTGTACTCCTCGTCGGAGAGGACCGCGCCGATCGCGTTCTTCGCGTAGACGGCGTGGACGCCCGGCGCCACCTCCAGATGGATCGTGTCGTCGCCGATCTCCTTCACCGTGGCGTACATACCGCCGATGGTGCGGACGCCGGTGCCGGGCTGGATGTCATTCCGCATGGCCGCGGCCTGCTGCTGCTTCCTCTTCGCGGAACGGGTCATAAGGAACATGGCCCCGATGAGGATGATGAAGGGGAGAAGGGTCACGGGATTCACGGGACGAACTTCCTTCGCACGACCGCGCAAGGAGTGCGGCCTGATCTGGGGGTGGGTATGCCGACCGGCAAATACGAGGGCGGCATCGGCGGAGTCTAAGCGAGTCCGCACAGCTGGAACAACGCCCAGCATCGCACCCGGGTTCCTCCCCGTGCACCCACCCGCGCCGTCACGGCCCGAAGAGCCCCTGTTGTCCGCTTCCCGGGACGCCCCCCTGACCCTGCTGGGGCGGGACCAGGCCCAGGTGGGCCCAGGCGGCGGGGGTGGCGACGCGCCCGCGCGGGGTGCGCGCCAGCAGGCCTTCCCGTACGAGGAAGGGCTCGGCCACCTCCTCGACGGTCTCCCGCTCCTCCCCCACCGCGACCGCCAGCGTGGACAGGCCGACCGGGCCGCCACCGAACAGTTTCAGCAAGGCCTGGAGCACGGCCCGGTCGAGGCGGTCCAGGCCCCGTACGTCCACCTCGTACACCCCCAGGGCCGCCGCGGCGATCTCGCGGGTGATCACGCCGTCGGCCTTGACCTGCGCGTAGTCCCTGACGCGGCGCAGCAGGCGGTTGGCGATACGGGGCGTGCCGCGCGAGCGGCCGGCGATCTCGGCCGCGCCCGCCGTGTCGATCTCCACGTCGAGCAGCCGGGCCGAGCGGTGGATCACTCGCTCCAGCTCGGCCGGCTCGTAGAACTCCATGTGCCCGGTGAAGCCGAAGCGGTCGCGCAGCGGGGGCGGCAGCAGGCCCGCGCGCGTGGTGGCGCCGACCAGGGTGAAGGGGGGCAGCTCCAGCGGGATGGCGGTGGCGCCGGGGCCCTTGCCGACGATCACGTCGACCCGGAAGTCCTCCATCGCCATGTAGAGCATCTCCTCGGCGGGGCGCGACATGCGGTGGATCTCGTCGAGGAAGAGGACCTCACCCTCCTGGAGGGAGGAGAGGATCGCGGCGAGGTCGCCCGCGTGCTGGATGGCCGGGCCGCTGGTGATGCGGATGGGGGCGCCCATCTCGGCCGCGATGATCATCGAGAGCGTGGTCTTGCCGAGGCCGGGGGCGCCGGAGAGCAGCACATGGTCGGCGGTGGCGCCGCGGGCGCGGGCGGCCCGCAGCACCAGGTCGAGCTGCTCGCGGACCTTCTCCTGGCCGACGAACTCCTCCAGGTCCTTGGGGCGCAGGGCGGCCTCGACGGCCTGGTCCTCGCCGTCGGCCACCGAGCCGACCAGCCTCGGGTCGGTGGCGTCGGCTTCGGATCCGGTCTCGTCCCAGTTCATCAGTACGGTTCTCTCGTCGGGTCGGGCGGCGTCGGGCAGGGCGGGGCCGGGCGGCTCAGCGGGCGCGGTTGAGGGTCTGCAGCGCGGCCTTCAGGAGCGCCCCGATGTTCGGCGCCCCGGTGGCCTCGGCCTGGGGGGCGACGGCGGTGACCGCCTCGTCGGCCTCGCGGGTGGCGTACCCGAGGCCGATCAGGGCGGCGTGCAGCTGGTCGCGCCAGCCCGCCGAGACCGGGGCGCCGGTGGCGGGGGCGCTGCCGACGGGTGCGCCGAGCCGGTCCTTCAGCTCGATGAGGAGCTTCTGGGCGCCCTTCTTGCCGATGCCGGGCACGGCGGTCAGCGCCTTCTCGTCACCGGAGGCGAAGGCCCGGCGCAGCGCGTCGGGGGTGTGCACCGACAGGACGGCCTGGGCGAGCCGGGGGCCCACCCCGTTGGCGGTCTGGAGCAGCTCGAAGACCTGCTTCTCGTCGTCGTCCGCGAACCCGTACAGCGTGAGGGAGTCCTCGCGGACGACCAACGACGTGGCGAGCTTGGCCTGTTGGCCGACGCGCAGGGTGGCCAGGGTGTTGGGCGTGCACTGCAGGGCCATGCCGACGCCGCCGACCTCGACCACCGCGGCGTCGGGGGCGAGGGCGGCGACCGGGCCGCTGACGAAGGCGATCATCGCGTGACCTTCTTTACGGAGAGGTGGGCACGGCGGGCCTGCTCGTGCGCCTGTTGCAGGCGGTTGACGGCGGGGGCGCGCCAGATGTGGCAGATGGCGAGGGCCAGCGCGTCCGCCGCGTCGGCCGGTTTGGGCGGGGCGTCCAGCCGCAGGAGACGGGTCACCATCGCGCCGACCTGGGCCTTGTCGGCCCGGCCGCTGCCGGTGACGGCGGCCTTGACCTCGCTGGGGGTGTGCAGGGCGACCGGGATGCCGCGCCGGGAGGCGCAGAGCATGGCGACGGCGCTGGCCTGGGCGGTGCCCATCACCGTCCGGACGTTGTGCTGGCTGAACACCCGCTCCACCGCGACGAATTCGGGCCGGTGCTCATCCAGCCACTGCTCGATGCCCTGCTCGATGGCGACCAGGCGGTGGCCGAGCTCCGCGTCCGCGGGTGTGCGGACCACGCCGACGCCGAGCATCGTCAGCGGGCGGCCCGCCACGCCCTCGACGACACCGACACCGCACCGGGTCAGCCCCGGGTCCACGCCCAGTACCCGCACGCGCCCTCCCCTGGTGATCTTTGACTTGCTGCCAGGCTATCCGCTGCCACCGACAACGGCGGCGGGCCGGTGGGAGGTGTCCCACCGGCCCGCCGGAAAACGCCCGCACAGCGCGCCGTTACGCGTCGACCTTCTCCATGACCTCGTCGGAGACGTCGAAGTTGGCGAAGACGTTCTGCACGTCGTCGCTGTCCTCCAGCGCGTCGATCAGCTTGAAGATCTTGCGCGCGCCCTCCTCGTCCAGCTCGACCTGCATGGTCGGGACGAAGTTGGCCTCGGCCGAGTCGTAGTCGATGCCGTTCTCCTGGAGCGCGGTGCGCACCGCGACCAGGTCGGTGGCCTCGGAAATGATCTCGAAGGACTCGCCGAGGTCGTTGACCTCCTCGGCGCCCGCGTCCAGGACGGCGCCCAGGACGTCGTCCTCGGTGAGCTCGCCCTTGGGCAGGACGACGACGCCCTTGCGGTTGAAGAGGTACGAGACGGAGCCCGGGTCGGCCATCGAGCCGCCGTTGCGGGTCATGGCGACGCGCACGTCCGAGGCGGCACGGTTGCGGTTGTCGGTGAGGCACTCGATGAGCACCGCGACACCGTTGGGACCGTAGCCCTCGTACATGATCGTCTCGTAGTCGGCGCCGCCCGCCTCGAGACCGGCGCCGCGCTTGAGCGCGGAGTCGATGTTCTTGTTGGGCACCGACTGCTTCTTCGCCTTCTGCACGGCGTCGAAGAGGGTCGGGTTGCCGTCGATGTCGGCGCCGCCGGTGCGGGCCGCGACCTCGATGTTCTTGATCAGCTTCGCGAAGAGTTTGCCGCGCTTGGCGTCGATCACGGCCTTCTTGTGCTTCGTCGTAGCCCATTTAGAGTGGCCGGACATCTGCCTGTCTCCTTCGCGTAACCAATTCTGCGTCGTTCGCCAGAGATCCTACCGGGAGCCGGTCACCGGGCGTCGCGCACCATGTCCACGAAGAGGGCGTGCATCCGGTGGTCGCCGGTCAGTTCGGGGTGGAACGAGGTGGCGAGGGCGTTGCCCTGGCGGACCGCGACGATGTGGCCGCCGTGCTCGGCGAGGACCTCGGTCCCCGCGCCCACCGACTCCACCCAGGGCGCCCGGATGAAGACGCCCTCGACGGGGCCGACTCCGGTGACCTCGACGGTGGCCTCGAAGGACTCGTTCTGCCGTCCGAAGGCGTTGCGGCGCACGATCATGTCGATGCCGCCGATCGTCTCCTGGCCCGAGCGCGGATCGAGGATCTTGTCGGCGAGCATGATCAGGCCGGCGCAGGTGCCGTAGACGGGCATGCCGTCGGCCACGCGCGCGCGAAGCGGCTCCATCAGCCCGAACAGGACCGCGAGCTTGGAGATGGTGGTGGACTCGCCGCCCGGGACGACCAGGCCGTCCACCTCGGCGAGCTCCTCGGGGCGCCGGACCGGCCTGGCCACGGCGTCCGCCGAGGCCAGGGCGATCAGATGCTCCCGTACGTCGCCCTGGAGGGCCAGGACGCCGATGACGGGTGTGTTGCTCATGTCCTTCGGTACCTGTGCCTTACCAGCCGCGGTTGGCGTAGCGCTCGGCCTCGGGGAGGGTGTCGCAGTTGATGCCGACCATGGCCTCGCCCAGGTTGCGGGAGGCGTCCGCGATGATCTTCGGGTCGTCGTAGAAGGTGGTGGCCTTCACGATGGCGGCGGCGCGCTTGGCCGGGTCGCCCGACTTGAAGATGCCGGAGCCGACGAAGACGCCCTCGGCACCGAGCTGGCGCATCAGCGCGGCGTCGGCCGGGGTGGCGACGCCACCGGCGGAGAACAGCACGACCGGGAGCTTGCCGAGCTCGGCGACCTCCTTGACCAGCTCGTACGGGGCGCGCAGGTCCTTGGCGGCGGCGAACAGCTCGTTGTTGTCGAAGCCGCGCAGCCGGGCGATCTCGTTCTTGATCTGGCGCAGGTGACGGACGGCCTCGACGACGTTGCCGGTGCCGGCCTCGCCCTTGGAGCGGATCATGGCCGCGCCCTCGGCGATACGGCGCAGGGCCTCGCCCAGGTTGGTGGCACCGCAGACGAAGGGGGTGGTGAAGGCCCACTTGTCGGAGTGGTTGACCTCGTCGGCCGGGGTGAGGACCTCGGACTCGTCGATGTAGTCGACGCCGAGGGACTGCAGGACCTGGGCCTCGACGAAGTGGCCGATGCGCGACTTGGCCATGACCGGGATGGAGACCGCCTCGATGATCTCCTCGATCATGTTGGGGTCGGACATCCGGGCGACGCCGCCGTCCTTACGGATGTCGGCCGGGACCCGCTCCAGGGCCATGACGGCCACGGCGCCCGCGTCCTCGGCGATCTTCGCCTGCTCGGCGTTGACCACGTCCATGATCACACCGCCCTTGAGCTGCTCGGCCATGCCGCGCTTCACGCGCGCGGTGCCGGTCTCGGGGTTCTGGGCGCTGTTGGGGAGGGTGCTGGACACGGGACCTCGCTGGGTGGAGAAGGGGGGGTTCCTACTGGGTTTCCTGCTGGGTTTCCTACTGCCCCAGAGGGTCGCCCGCCGGACCAGTCCACAGCAAGGGCCAATGTGGAGGCGGTGGATCGTTTTGGCCTGGTCGGGGGTTGGCGGGGTG
>NZ_JBJHPC010000270.1:0-9439 GCF_045257485.1 Streptomyces sp. YS-3
CGGTCGATGCCGAATGTCTGGGCGTACAGGGACAGTTCGGCCTCCAGGGCGCGGACCATGGTGTCGGCCCGGCGGAAGCCGTGGCCCTCCCCCTCGAAGGCGAGGTACGCGTGCGGTATGCCGCGGCCCGCCGTCCGGGCCAGGAACCGTTCGCACTGGGCGGGCCGGCAGATCGGGTCGTCGAGCCCCTGGAGCAGCAGGAACGGCGCGCTGATCCGCTCCGCGTGGCTGATCGGCGAGCGCTGCGCGTACCGCCCGGGGAACTCGGCGCGGGGGCCGATGAGGGACTCCATGTACCGCGACTCGAAGTCGTGTGTGCCCTCGGGCGAGGACCAGTCGGCGAGGTCGAGGACGGGGTAGAGGAGGGTGCCGCAGGCGTAGACATCGGTGGTGGCGAGGGAGAGCGCCACGGTCCAGCCGCCCGCGCTGCCGCCCCGGATCGCCAGTCGGCGGGGGTCGGCGGTGCCCTCGTCGGCGAGCGCCCGCGCCACGGCCGCGCAGTCCTCCACGTCGACGACGCCCCACTGCTCGCGCAGCCGGTCGCGGTACTCCCGTCCGTACCCCGTGGAGCCGCCGTAGTTGACCTCGGCCACGCCGATGCCGCGCGAGGTGAAGTAGGCGATCTCCAGATCGAGGACGAGGGGGACCTGACCGGTGGGTCCGCCGTGCACCCGGATCACATACGGCGGCAGTTCCTCGGCGGGCGCCGCCCGGCCGGGGTGGTGCGGCGGGTAGACCAGGGCGTGGATGTCACGGCCGCCCGGGCCGGTGAAGGTGCGGATCTGCGGTTCCGGGTAGTACGCGGGGTCCACCGCGTCCTCGTGGGGGCGCCCGACCGCGCGGGTGCGGCCCGAGCGGGTGTCCAGCTCGACCACCTCGGCCGCCGTGCGCGGGCTCGCGGCGACCCCGACGACCCGGCTGCCGTGCACCGCGAGCGTGCCCTGCCAGGCCGTCCAGGGCCCGGCCGCGTCCACGACCTCGCCGGTCTCCGGGTCGAGTATGCCGAGCGCGGTCGCGCCCCGGCCGTGGACCACCGCGACCAGACCGCTCTCCAGCGGGTGGAACCAGCGGCGGCCGAGCTGCCAGAGCGGCCCGCCGAACTCCTCCTCGCGCGGACAGAGCGCCACCACCGCGCCCTCACGGTCCGCCGGGCGGGCGGAGGCCGGAGTGGCGGGCCCCGGGTCGGCGGACACCGGGTCGGACCGGTAGAGGTTCCACCAGCCGGTGCGGTCGGAGGAGAACAGCAGCCGGCCGTCGGGTGCCCACTCCACCTGGGCGATGGACTCGCCCGGGCCGCCCGCGACCGAGCGCGCCCCTTCGAGGACACCGGCCGCTCCGATCTCCGCGAGGAACAGCTCGGTGCCGTCCCACGGCATGTCCGGGTGGTCCCAGGCGAGGTATGCGGCGCGGGAGCCGTCCGGGGAGAGCCGGGGGCCGGTGACGAAGCGGTGCCGGCCGTCGGAGAGCTCGCGCACCCGGCCGCGGTCCTCGGCGGCCGAGCCGTCGAGCGGTACGGCCGCGAGCACCCGGCGCACGTCGGTCGGCGCGTCCCCGGTGAACTCCTCCAGCACGCACCACACTTCACCGCGCCCCGCCACCAGGACGGGGTCGGCCCAGCGCAGCCCCTGCCCCACCGCCGAGAGCGGGGTGAGCGGCCTCGGCTCCCCCGCGCCGTCCGGCTCGTAGGCGTACAGCCGCTGGTCCGGGAAGTGGACGAAGACCACAAGCGGTCCCCCGGTGTCCCGCGCCGCCGCGGCCCACGGCACGCCGCCGTACTCCATGACCCGGCTGCGTACGTTCCACGGAGGGGGCAGCAGCGACTCGGGGTTGCCGTCCGTCCGGCGTCGGACCAGGGCGCGTCGGCCGCCCTCGGTGGGACGCGGCTCGGTCCACCACACCTCCGCGCCGACGACGCCGACGAAGTCGGGCGAGCCGTCGTGGGCGGCGGCGAGCTCGGCGTCGATGGGCGACGGCCAGGTTCCGTAAGGCCCGATGGGCACCATGTCTTCCAACTCCCCCTACGCGGAACGCAGATAGTGGTCGAGGACCCGCACCCCGAAGTGGAGGGCGTCCACCGGGACCCGTTCGTCGACGCCGTGGAACAGCGCCTGGTAGTCGAAGCCGGGCGGCAGCCGCAGCGGCGAGAAACCGTATCCCGTGATGCCGAGCCGGGAGAACTGCTTGGCGTCGGTGCCGCCGGACATGCAGTACGGCACGACATGGCCCTCGGGGGCGAACTTCTCGACGGCCGCGCGCAGTTTCGCGTACGTCGGTGTGTCCACCGGGGCCTGGAGGGCGACCTCGTTGTGGTGGAACTCCCAGTCGACGTCCGGGCCGGTGAGCCGGTCGAGCGTGGCGCGGAACTCGTCCTCGCCACCCGGCAGGATCCGCCCGTCCACATACGCGGTGGCGTGCCCCGGGATCACGTTGACCTTGTAACCGGCCTCCAGCATCGTCGGGTTGGAGCTGTTGCGTACCGTCGCCTCCACCAGGGCGGCGGCCGGGCCGAGCTTGTCGAGGAGCGCGTCGACGTCGAAGCCGCGGGCGGCCGGGTCGATGTCCATCCCGTACAGCGCGGCCAGCTCGGTCAGGGCCGCCCGGACGGTCGGGGTGAGCCGGACCGGCCACCGGTGCTCCCCGATCCGGGCGATCGCGGCGGCCAGCCGGCTGACCGCGTTGGCCGAGTTCACCTTGGAGCCGTGGCCCGCCCGGCCGTGCGCGGTGAGCTTCAGCCAGCCGGTGCCGCGCTCACCCGCCGCGATGGGGTAGAGCGCCAGGCGGGGGCCGGCGTGGAAGGTGAACGCGCCGGATTCGCTGATGCCTTCGGTGCACCCCTCGAACAGGGTGGGGTGGTGGTCGGCGAGGAAGCCCGAGCCGTCGACCGCGCTGGCCTCCTCGTCCGCGGTGTAGGCGATGACGATGTCCCGCCGGGGGCGCACGCCCGCGCGCGCCCAGGCGCGGACGACGGTGAGGACCATCGCGTCCATGTTCTTCATGTCGATGGCGCCCCGGCCCCACACCACACCGTCGCGGACCTCGCCCGAGAAGGGGTGCACGCTCCAGTCGGCGGCCTCGGCGGGCACCACGTCGAGATGGCCGTGGACCAGCAGCGCGTCGGCGCCGGGGTCGGTGCCCTCGATGCGCGCCACCACGTTGGTGCGCCCGGGTGTGCGCTCCAGCAGGGTGGGCTCCAGGCCGGTGGCGGCGAGCCGCTCCGCCACGTACTCCGCGGCGGGGCGCTCGCGGCAGTCGCCGCCGCCGCGGTTGGCGGTGTCGATCCGGATGAGGTCGGAGGTGAAGGCCACCACCTCGTCCAGCGCGGTCGCGTCGATGTGCTCAGCCATACTGCTCCTCCACCGCGGCCGAGACGATCGTGGTGACCGCCTTGAAGGTGCGGATGCCCTCGTACATGGTGTCGCTGGTGTAGGCGACGCGGCGCTCACCGCTGCGCGCCGCGCCCGGGACCACCGTGGCGGCCATCGCCAGGTGCTCCGCGTCGAATTCGAGCTCGACGGTGAACGGGCCGCCCCGCACCGGGTCGTGACGGACCGCCAGTTCGGCCGCCGCTTTCGCCGCCGATCTGATGTCGGCGGCCGTGCGGGCGGGGGTGCGGCACACCGCCGCGTACCGCGAGACGTGGTCCTTGACCGCCACCTTGTGCGCCTCCGGGGCATACCCCTCGGCGTCGGCGCAGGTCAGATCGTCACCGGTGACCAGCACCACCGGCACGCCGTACTCCGCGACCACATGGGCGTTGAGCAGGCCCTCGCTCGCCCGCGTCCCGTTCAGCCAGACGCCCGTGATGGAGTTGGCGAGATAGGTGTGGGCCAGGACGCCCTCGGCGCCCGCTCCCGTGTGGTACCCGACGAAGGCGATACCGTCCACGTCGCCGTGCTGCACGCCCTCGACCATGGACAGCGACTTGTGCCGGCCGGTGAGCATCTGCACGCGCTCGTCCAGTCGCTCCAGCAGCAGATTGCGCATGGACCAGTGCGCCTCGTTGATGAGGACCTCGTCGGCGCCACCGTCGAAGAAGCCGAGCGCCGCCGCGTTCACATCGGACGTGAACAGGGCCCGGCAGCGCTCCCACTGCGGGGTACCCGGCAGCACGTCGGCCGGCCAGGTGACACCGGTGGCGCCCTCCATGTCGGCGCTGATGAGGATCTTCATGCCACGAAACCGTACGCGTCGCGGAACGCCCTCACCAGCCCTGTGGATAACCCCCGGCGCGTGTCCTGCCGCGCGCTCCGCCGAAGCTCCCTGGCGCACCCAATTGGCGCAGACCTCTTGCGTATTGGTCCAGACCAGTGCCAGCCTCTGGTCCGAACCAGCTGAGAAGGAGCCCCCACATGTCCGTACGACGCACAGCAGCCTCGCTCGGTGTCCTCGGTGGTCTCGGTGTGGCGTCCGCGTCACTGCTCGCCGTCGCCGCCTCGCCCGCCGCAGCGCACGGCGCCGTGTTCAATCCCGTCAGCCGGGTCGCCGCCTGCTACGCGGAAGGCCCCGAGACCCCCAAGTCGCAGGTGTGCAAGGACCTGGTCGCCGACTCCGGCACCCAGCCGCTCTACGACTGGAACGAGGTCAACATCGCCAACGCCGACGGGCATCACCAACAGCTCATCCCCGACGGCAAGTTGTGTTCCGCCAACCGCGAGAAGTACCGCGCCCTGGACTGGGCCCGCACCGACTGGCCGGCCACCGGTGTCTCGGCGGGCTCCTTCGGGTTCAGGTTCCGTGTGACCGCCCCGCACTCGGGGACCATGACGCTCTACATCACCAAGGACGGCTTCGACCCGACAAAGCCCCTGAAGTGGTCCGATCTGGACTCCCAGCCGGTCGCCACCTACGCCACGACGAGGACCTCCACCGACGGCTACTACAACTTCACCGGGAACCTGCCCGCCCGCACCGGCCGCCACATCATCTACAAGGTGTGGCAGCGCAGCGACAGCCCCGAGGCGTTCTACAGCTGCTCCGACGTCGTGTACGGCAAGGCCGCGCAGGCCGCGGCCCAGCCGGCCGCGCCCAGCCGGCGCGCCATCGACGCCGGCGCGGCCAGGTCCACCGTCAGCCACCACGGGCACGGCGGAGGAGCGGCGCCCCAGGACTCGTTCGCCATGGGCGCGGCGGCGCAGCCCGTCGCGGCGGCCTCCCTGGCGGGGGTCCTGGCCGGCGGCGTCCTGCTGCTGCGCCGGCGCAAGGACTCCTGACCCGCGGCCTGCCCGGCCACGCCGGTCCTCACCCGGTACGCCCCACCACCCACCACGTGGACGGCAGCGTGATCCGGGTGCCGTCCGGGCGGTACTCGGTCGTGGTCAGCGGCAGTTGGCCGCGGGCCACGACCGTCAGCCCGGCCGCGCCGAGCAGGGCGGGCACGGCCGCGTCGGCCACCTCGCCCGGGGTGAGGCCGTGGTCGAAGACCGGGCGCAGCTTCGGCGGCGCCCCCGCCGGGTCCTGGGCCAGCCCCACCAGGACCTGCTTGGCCGTCTCCGCGAGCTCCACCAGCAGGGCCCGGCCGCGCGTCCCCACCAGTGTGGCGACGGCGTCGGCCAGCGGCCCGCGGTCGGCCGGCTCGCACTGGTGGAGCACCCCGCGCACGTACACGTTGGCGTCGCCCAGACGCGCGTGCAGGTCCTGGACGGCCTTCTCGTCGGTCGCGTCCAACTCCTCGAACCGGGCGCGCCCGTCCGGGTCCTGGCTTCTGGCCCGCTCCACCGCGGCGGGTGAGAGGTCGACGCCGACCACCCTGTCGTAGCGGTCGGCCAGGAAGCGGGTCTGGGTGCCGTTGCCGCACCCCAGATCCACCAGGGGCAGGGCCAGATCGGTGAGATGGGGCTCGAAGAGGGCGAGGTGGGGGCCCGCCGTCAGGGCCGGCTCGGCGTCCCAGAACACCGCGCCCGTCTCGTTCGGCGCCTCGTTCCAGAAGCCTTCCCAGGCGTCCTTGTACCGACTCGTCACACTCATGACCGACTCCCCAGGCTGGCACGCACAGTGTCAAGATCGGTCTATCGGTCCTGAGTCACGCCGACAAGAACCCGGCGCAATCCTTCACGCCTCCTTCGAGCCGGTTCAGCGCCCCGTGCGCCCCCGGCGCGGCAGCGGCACCTCGAACCACACGGTCTTGCCCTCGCCCGTACGGCTCGTCCCCCACTCGCGGGCCAGCCGGCTCACCACCCGCAGACCCCGCCCGGCCTCGTCCAGCGCTCCCGCGTGCAGCAGCATCGGCAGCGTGTGGTCGTCGTCGACGACCTCGCAGCGCAGCGTCTCGGCCCGGACCATCCGCAGCCGCACCCGGTGGCTGTGCGCATGCCGTACGGCATTGGTGACGACCTCGCTGACCAGCAGCTCAACGGTCTCCGCCACCTCCTCCAGATCCCATGCGCGCAGTCGGCCGACGACCAGGCGCCGGGACCGGGCCACCTCGCGCGCGTCGATGTCGAGCTG
This sequence comes from Streptomyces sp. YS-3, assembly GCF_045257485.1. Lineage (NCBI taxonomy): Bacteria > Bacillati > Actinomycetota > Actinomycetes > Kitasatosporales > Streptomycetaceae > Streptomyces > Streptomyces sp. YS-3. Next base: position 6,445 of record NZ_JBJHPC010000270.1, read on the forward strand.
CCACTCGGCCACGTCCTCGCGCGCGATGCCGTTGAGCCGGGCCATCAGCAGGGCGACGTCGTCCTTGCGGCCACCGCGGACGTTGAGGGCGCGGATGATCGTGTCGCAGGCGTCGTCCATGGAGGCGGCCGGGTGCGCGGCCGACTCGCAGAGCGTCGCGAGGCCCACACCGATGTCCTCGCCGCGCACCTCGACCAGGCCGTCGGTGCACATCACCAGCCGGTCGCCGGGCTCGACGCGCAGGCGGACGGTCTCGAAGGGCACCCCGCCGACGCCGATGGGCGCCCCGGTGGGCAACTCCAGCAGTTCGCTGCGGCCGTCGGCGGCGCGAACCAGGACCGGCGGCACATGGCCCGCGTTGGCCAGCAGGAGTTCACCCTCGATGGGGTCGTAGACGGCGTACAGACAGGTCGCCAGATAGTGCTCGCCGAGCCGCTGCGCCAGATCGTCGAGGTTGCGCAGCAGCTGGGCGGGCGGCAGGTCCAGGGCCGCCATGGTCTGGACGGCGGTACGCAACTGGCCCATCATAGCCGCCGAGTTGAGGCCGTGGCCCATGACGTCACCGACCACGAGGGCGATCCGGGAGCCGGGCAGCTTGATGGAGTCGAACCAGTCGCCGCCGACCCGGCCGAGCAGGGTGCCGGGCAGATAGCGGGTGGCGGTGTCGCAGCCCGTCATCTGTGGGGTGACCTGCGGCAGCATCGAGTCCTGGAGGGTCTCGGCGACGCTCTCCTGGTAGGTGTACATCCGGGCGTTGTCGAGGACGAGCCCGGCGCGGGCGGCCAGTTCGGCGCCGGTCACCCGGTCCATGTCGTTGAACTCGGCCCGCTCCGCGTGGCGCAGCAGGATCATGAACCCGAGCACCACATTGCGCGCCTTGAGGGGAACCAGCAGCATCGACCGGCCGTTGATCAGAGGCCGGATGTCACGCTTTTCGAACTGCGAGGCGATGGCGGTGCCCATCTGCTCGCTGATGCGCGGGACGAGCACGGGCTCGCCGGTCGTCATGCACTGGAAGAAGGGGGTGTGCGCGGGGAACGGCATGGATTCGCCGACCGGTACGACGTCGTCCCACCGCCCGGGTGCGTCGACGTGCTCGACGGCGACCCGGTGCCACAGGGTGGTCTCGTCCGGCGGGCCGTCCGGGAACCCCTCACCGGCGATGACCTGTTCCCGCAGATAGGTGCCCGCGACATCGGTGAAGCGCGGCACCACGGCGGCGCTCACCTCCTGGATGGTGCGGGACAGATCGAGGGAGGAGCCGATGCGTCCGCTGACCTCGTTGAGGAACTCCAGCCGCTCGCGCACCGCGGCGTACTCAAGGTCCTGCGCGAACTCGGGCGCGGGCGCCGGCACGGCGGCGGCGGCGGAAGTCTGCTCGGCGCCGCGCGCGGACCTGCGCTCCGGGCGGCGGGGCACACCCCAGTCGGGCGTCACCGGCACCCGGTCGTGCCGACTGAACTCCAGGACCGGATAGCCCAGTTCGAGCACCTGCGAGACGATCCGGGAGCTCTCGCCCACGCTCATGCTGGGCAGGATCTCGGGCAGCCGCCCGGCCAGCTCCTCGGCGCCCTGGAACTCGGTGTGCAGCGCGAAGCCCGGCGCTATCCGCTCCACGCCGCCCCGGCCCGGGCCCGGGTGCCCGGCGTGCAGCTGCGCCGCGTCCGCCGCCAGCACCAGAAGCCGCCCGGAGCCGGGCCCGACCAGCGGATACGCCCACCAGAGCACATCGACGCGGGGCCGCCCGGGATCCGAGAGCGCGGCGCGCCCGGCCGTGGGGTACGAGGTGAGGCCGTTGAGCGAGGCGTCCAGCGCGGGGCCGAACATGTCGTAGGCGTCCAACTCGCCCAGCGTGTCGACGGACCGGTCCTCGCCCAGCGCGCCGGAGACCGGCAGCAGATCGAGGGCGGGCCGTCCCACCGCCTCCTCGCGGGCGGGTCCGAAGAGCCGGCGCGCACCGGTCGACCAGTGCGAGACCAGCCCGTCGCCGTCCACGACGATCACGGCAAGCGGAATCCGTCCGGCCACGGCGGACTGCCGGGGCAGCGTCGGCGGAGTGCCACTGTCCATGGGTGGAGGCTCCTTCCCGCCGCAAGGATCTGCGGCTGTGCCACCTACCGTACGGCCATGCGAAGGCCGCGCGCGGGGCAACGCCGGAATACGGCGCACGCCCGCGTGGACCGGGCATTTGGTTGACGAATAGTCAGTCCTCGTGGCCCAGTTGGAGGTCGCGCTCGGTGCGACCGCCACCCGCGACCTGGAGGACCGTGGCCACCGGCGGATACCCGGCGGCGATCACCGTGTACTCGCCGGAGGAGAGGTCGACGAAGCGGAACGCGCCGTCGAGGCCCGTGGTGAGGGTGTCCACCACGTTCCCGGCCGCGTCCAGCAGCGTCACGCGCGCGTCCTCGACCGGCCGTCCGCCGCTCGCCCTGACCGTGCCGCGCAGCACGGCGCCGCCCGCGAGTTCGATGTCCTGCCGGGTCTCGCGCGAGGCCTGGACGCTGACGGGGAGGGCCGCGGGCCGGAAGGCGGGGGCGCCGGCGGCCAGGGTGTACTCGCCGGCCACCAACTCGCCGATCACATAGGCCCCTTCGGCCCCGCTGCGGGTGGTGGCGACGACCTCGCCGCGTACGTCGGTGAGGGTCACCGCGGCGTCCCGTACCGGGGTGCCGTCGGCGGTGACCACCGACCCGGCCAGCCGTCCGGCGCCGCCGAGGACCACGTCGAGTTCGACCGGGCGCTCGCCGACGGTCACCGAGACGGCCTGCGGCTGGTGTCCGGTGGCCGCGGCGATCAGGACGTAGCTGCCGGGGCCCGGGACGCTCAGCGCGTACCGCCCGTCCTCGCCGCTGCCGCCGCGCCCGACCTGCTGTCCGCGCACGTCGACGAGGGTGAGCGCGGCGCGCGGCACGGTGGTGCCGTCGTTGTGCTGAACCGTTCCGCTGACCGGGACGCCGCTGTGGACGGGGGCGTGGGGCGTACGCGCCTGGGG
>NZ_JBJHPC010000028.1:0-28337 GCF_045257485.1 Streptomyces sp. YS-3
TCTCGGGGGTGGACGTCTTGACGGCGGCGGGTGGCGGGGAGTGACGGGCCGGACGGCTCCGGAGGCGCTGCCCCCGCCGCGCGCGCGGTTCGGGCTGATCGCGGTCCTCGCCGCGCTGGTGGTGGCCGCGCTCGGAGTCCTGTACGCGGGCCGGGGCGGGCCCGGCGGGCTGGACCGGTGGCTCGTCCCGCCGACGGCGGACAGCGTCGGGCCGCCGTGGCGGCGAGCAGCTCTGGCCCTGGACTTCCTGGGGGAGCCCGCCGGTTCGGTGATGCTGGTGGCGACCCTCGTGGCGGGCTGTCTGCTGCTGCGGCGGCCTCGTGCGGCGGTCCTCGTCGTTGTGGGCGTGGGCGTGACCGTGGGGACGGCGACGCTCCTCAAACACGTGGTGGGGCGCACCATCCACGGCGACGGCAATCTGTCCTACCCGAGCGGGCACACCGCCTTCGCGACCGCGCTCGCCCTCGTGGTGGCGCTGCCCGCGTCCGGCCGCCCGGGCCTCGGCAGGGCGGCCGGTACGTCACTCGTGCTCGCGGCGGCGCTGGCGGCCGGTGCCGTGATGGGCTGGGCGCAGGTCGCCCTCGGCGCGCACTACCCGACCGACGTACTCGGCGGCTGGTGCACCGCGCTGGCGGTGGTACCGGCGACCGCGTGGCTGGTCGACCGCGCGGCCGGCCGGCGGATCGGCAAAAGGCCCGACCCCGCCTCGGACAAGGTTTGTTGACGTCCCGTCAGACGAGACGGCGGAACACCGGCTTCACCGGCCGTCCCCCCAGCCAGGGGGAGGGGTCGGCGGCGTCCAGTGCCTTGCGGTACACCGCACACGCCCGCGCCACCACGTCCACGGTGTGATCGATGTCGGCCTCCTCCAGGGCGCCGCTCACCACGAACGACGGGGCCAGCACCCCGCCCGCAAGGAGCCGGCGCAGGAACAGCGTGCGGTACCGCTGAGAGGGCCGCCCGTTCTCGTCGAGGGTGGCGAAGACCAGGTTGCTGGCCCGGCCCCGGACCACGACATGGTCGCCGACTCCCGCGCCGGCCGCAGCCTCGCGGACACCGGCGGCCAACCGCTCGCCGAGGGCGTGCAGCCGCGCGGTGACGCCCTCCTCGGTGTAGGTGGTCTGTACGGCCATCGCGGCTGCCAGCGAGTGCGTCTCCGCGCCGTGCGTGGTGGAGAGCAGGAACACCCGGTCGCCCGGGTGGCGCAGCCCGCCCAGCTCCATCAGATCCCGGCGCCCGGCCAGCGCGGAGACGGCGAACCCGTTGCCCAGCGCCTTGCCGAACGTGGAGAGGTCGGGGACGACGCCGTACAACCCCTGGGCGCCCGCCTCGGACCAGCGGAAACCGGTGATCATCTCGTCGAAGACCAGGACACAGCCGTGCCGGTCGGCCAGTTCGCGCAGGCCCGTCAGATAGCCGGGCGGCGGCTCGGTGTGGGAGGCGGGTTCGAGGATGAGGCAGGCGACCTCGCCCCGGTACCGGTCGAGCAGCCTCTCCGTGGCCGCCAGGTCCCCGTAGGGGAACGCCACGGTGAGTTCGGTGGTGGCCGCCGGAATTCCGGCGGACATCGGCGTGGTGCCGATGAACCAGTCGTCGACGGAGAAGAACGGATGGTCGGCGCAGAGGGCCACCCGCTGGCGCCCGGTGGCGGCCCGGGCGAGGCGCACCGCCGCGGTGGTGGCGTCGGAGCCGTTCTTGGCGAACTTCACCATCTCGGCGGTGGGCACCGTGGCCAGGAAGCGTTCGGCGGCCTCGACCTCCACGATGGACGGCCGGACGAAGTTGCTGCCGCGGTCGAGTTCCCGCCGTACCGCCTCGGTCACCCGTGGATGGGCGTGACCGAGGCTGACCGAGCGCAGCCCGGACCCGTACTCGATGTACCGGTTCCCGTCGATGTCCCACACATGGGCGCCCCGGCCGTGGCTGATGACCGGGGCCAGGTTCTCCGGGTACTGGTCGTCGCCCTTGGCGTAGGTGTGCGCGCCGCCGGGGACCATCGCGTGCAGCCGCTCGTTCGCCTGCCGCGACCGGGGCAGGCGCAACTCGCCGGTGTCTTCTGTGTCTTGGGTGTCCAAGCGACCTCACCTCTCGATGTGCTTCAAGGCCTCGGCCAGGCCCGGCGCCTCCCGGTCCCGCCGCGAGATCGACGTGACCGGCAGCGGCCAGTCAATCGCAAGTTCCGGGTCGTCGTGGGCGATCGTCACGTCTTCGGCCGGATCATGCGGGCGGTCGATCCGGTACGAGGTGTCGGCGGTCCCGGTCAGGGCCTGGAAGCCGTGCGCGCACCCCGCCGGGATGTACAGGGTCGTCTGTGTCTCGCCGGACAGCTCGAAGAAGGCCCGCTCGCGGTAGGTCGGCGAGTCCGGCCGCAGGTCCACGACCACGTCGAAGACCCGTCCGTACGAGCACCGCACCAGCTTGGCCTCGCCGGCGCCGGAGCGCAGGTGCAGACCGCGCAGCACGCCCCGGACCGAGCGGGAGAGGCTGTCCTGGACGAAGGCGTCCGGGTCGAGGCCCACCGAGCGGACCACGTCGGCGTCGAAGGTGCGGCAGAAGAAGCCGCGCTCGTCGGCGTACGGGGTCGGCTCGAAGAGGTACGCGCCCGCGATCTGCGGGACTTCGGTCGCCTTCATGGAGTCTCCTGCCGGGCGTGGGCCTGGGTAGGGCCGTTGGTCGGGAACAGGACCGCGGTCAACTCGGCGAACTGGTCCTCCAGTTGCCGGGCGGCGGCGAGTGTCCGCTCGGCGAGGGTCCGCCGCAGCCGGGCCGAGTCTTTCTCCAGCTCCCGGAACTGCTCGATCAGCCGGTCCGTGTCGACCTCACGGGCCGGGTGGCGGTAGGTGCCCAGACCCATCCGGGCCATGAGCGCGTCACTCTTCGCCGCATAGCTGAGGGCGAGCGTCGGTGTGCCGGCCTTCAGCGCGCAGATCAGGTTGTGGTAGCGGGTGGCCACCACGGTGTCGGCCGCCGCCGTCTCCTTCATCAGATCGGCCAGCGAGGCCGTCTCGGCGACGGTGACCAGCGGTGAGTCCACCGCGTCGAGGATCGCCGCGACCACCGGCCGGTCGACCCGGTCGCCGGTGAGCAGCCGCACCGGCCTGCCCTCGTCGACCAGCGCGCGGACGAACCCGGTCACCCCGTCGAGGTAGCGCCGGTGGATCTCCTCGGCCCGGGCGCGGTCGTCGTCGCCGCCGTGGAAGGCCATGACGCCGACGCAGACCGTGCCCGGCGGGCCGGCCGGTGCCGCCTTCGCCGCCTCCGGCAGCGGAAGGGCGAACGCGAGGTCCGGGTAGACCCCGTCGCGCGTGGTGTCCACGCCCATCTCGCGCATCGCGTCGCGGGACGGGGCGTCCCGGTACGAGCGGTACGCGGCCAGCCGCGCCGACCAGCGCACCAGAGTCCGGGTGGGTCTGCTGCCGATCGCGGCGGCGCCCACGCTGACCAGCGCGACCCGGGTGCCGAACAGCCGGCCGCTCGCGCAGAGCAGGAACAGCGAGTACGGGAAGCCCCACGGCCGCAGCGGCAGGGTGGCCTCCAGGACGCCCATCCCCGGCACGATCACCACATCGTGCCGACGTACCCAGGCGGCGGTGCGGAAGACGTCGACGGCCTTGCCGAGGCCCTTGGCCGCGACCGCGCCCGCGCGTGACGCGGTCCGGTACTCCCCGCGGTACCAGTGCAGCCGCGTCGCCGGGATCCGGTACCGCGCCGACACGGCCTCCGGGCCGCCGCACAGCGCGTCCACGACCGCCTCCGGGTGCTCGGCGCGCAGATAGCCGAGCAGCGCCTCCAGCGACCCGTCGTTGCCGAGGTTGCCCGAGCCGAGCAGACCGAACACCCCGACGCGGACGGCGCTCACGTCTGCCTCCCCTCACGGCCGGCGACGAGGGCGTCCACGGAGACGGTGAGCCGGTCCGGGTCGACGGGGGCGCGGTCCTCCACCCGCTCGCCGACGCCCGGCCGGGCCCGGCTGGCCATCCAGGCGGCCAGGTGGCGGTAGCAGGCACGCCGGTCGGCCGAGGAGAGCGGGGCCCGCCGGATCGCCGCGACGAAACCGGTGACGTACTCGGCGAGCAGCCGGGGCGTCGGGTGCAGGGGGCCCGCCCGGCGCGGGTCGAGATTGACGCAGCGGGCGCGCTTGGTGGGGTTCGCCCGCTCGGCGCGGGTGGGGTGGTCGCGGCGGAAGTACAGCAGCTCCGGCACCTGGTGGAAGGGCCCGTGCAGGGCGATCTCGGCGACGAACGTGCGGTCCGCGTGGTGGTAGCTGTCGAGCGGCTTCACCCGGCGCAGCACATCGGCCCGCAGCACCCCGTAGAAGTCGTCGCCGCCGGGCTCGAACAGCAGGCTGCGGAAGCGCTCCGGCGGGTGCGGCGAGTCGGTGGCGAGTGTGTACTCGTACGGGACCGTCACCCGGCCCTCGCCGTCGATGACCGCCTGGCCGGTGTGCGCCAGGATCATCTCCGGCCGCTCGTCCAGCGCCTCGACGCAGCGCGCCAGCAGATCCCGGGCGTACAGGTCGTCGTGCGAGGCCCACTTGAACAGCTCGCCGCGGGACCGGGCGAACACGTGGTTGTGGTTCGGTGTCGCGCCGATGTTGCGGGACAGCCGCAGATACCGGATGCGCGAGTCCTTCGCGGCGTAGCGGCGGCAGATGTCCTCGGTCCCGTCGGTGGAGGCGTTGTCGGAGACGACCAGCTCGAAGTCCTCGTAGGTCTGGCCGAGCAGCGCGTCGAACGACTCGGCCAGGTACTCCTCGCCGTTGTACACGGGCAGGCCGATGCTCAGCCTGGGGCGGTCGGTCATGAGGTCCTCACTTCGGGGATGGGGTGGTGATGGTGCTCGCGCAGGGCGGACCGCAGCTGGAGCCACCACACGGCCGAGCTGCAGCCGGTCGCGACGGCGACGCCCCAGGCCGAGCCGACCGTGCCGGCCGCGGTCGCCCCGCCGAGCCCGCCGCCGACGTAGCAGGCGGAGGCGAACAGCTGGCAGCGCAGGCTGCGCCGCGCCGCGGCGAGCGCGCGCAGCCCGGCCGCGGCCCCGGTGCCGAGGCCGGCGCCCGCGACGCCGAGGGTCACCGGCATGATGAGCTGGGAGGCGGAGTGCCAGACGTCGCCGAGTACGAGCGCGCCGAGCCGGTCCGGCATCAGCAGCAGCGCCCCGCCCCACAGCAGTGCGGCGGCGGCCTGCCCGCCGCCCAGCATCAGACAGAAGGTGCCCAGGCGGTGCGGGGCCCGCCGCAGCACCCGTGCCGCCTCCGCCACGGTGACCAGGGAAAGGCCCATCAGTACGGCGAGGAACGGGCCGAGCAGCAGTTCGGCGCCCCGGACCGCGCCCACCGCGCCGACCCCGACGATCGCGCCGAGCCCGTACGCCCGCAGCTGGTTGGCGCCGCTGAGGCTGACGTTCTCGACCAGGTATCGGTAGCCGAGGTCGCGCTGCTCGCGGAGCCATCCGCGTGCCTGCGTCGTCCGGGGCCGGATGCCGGACTGGACGCAGCCGTACGCCGCGGCCACCGTGGCGGACGCGCCCCAGGCGAGTACGAAAGCGGGGACGGTGCCCTCGTGGGCCGCCACGACCATGGCCGGGACGAGGGCGACGCCCCACACGACGTCGTTGACGAACGCCTTTTGGCCGGTGCCCGCGGCGAAGAACGAGTACCGCCAGGCGTCCTGGAGCAGCAGCCCCGGCAGCATGAACCCCAGACAGGCGAACGCGGGCCCCACCCGGCCGCCGAGAGCGAGGCCGACCACCGCGCACGCCGCCCCGAGCACCGTGCCGACACCGAGCGCGGTACCCGACGACCGGGCCACCGCCCCCCGCCAGGAGGCCTCCGGCACCCCGCTGAAGCGCACCACGAGCGGATCGGTGGCTAGGCCGCGGGAGACGTTGAGCACCACACCGTAGGTCACCCACGCCAGGCTGAACACACCGAACGCGGTCACCCCCAGCGAGCGCGCCACATAGATCCCCACCGCGAAGTTGCTCACGCTGGAGGCCGCCTGGTCGGCCAGGCCCCAGGACAGCCGGCCGACCAGCGCCCGCCGGGCGGAGCCGGCCGGTGCCGTCGCCTTCTCCCCCTCGGTGGTCATCGGGGTCATTCCTTGATCAGCTCGGCGCCGTGCAGCGCGTCGGCCGCGGCGGCGACGGCGCCGAAGGGCAGCCCGGACCGCTCGGCGACGTCGAGCAGGGTGTGCTCGCCGTCGGAGAGGCTGAGCACCCACAGCATCGCCATCTCGGTCTCCTTGGCGTCGCTGCGGCCCCCGAGCGAGTCGTACAGCCCGCGCCGGCCCAACTGCGGCTCGCCGTACGGGCTGAGGTTGACGTACCGCCGGTTGCGGTCCAGGACGGCGAACGCCTCGCGGCAGACGGCGAGGGTGTCCGCCATCGCCTCCGCGGAGACGAAGTCCGGGTTGTCCGCGGAGGTGTGGTACTCGGGATAGCGCGCGTACGGGGTGCGGCTGAGCGAGCCCACACCGAGGTCGAACCCGGGCGAGCAGTACTGCCGCTCGTCGTAGCCGTACGGAGTGAACTCGGTAACCGAGTGCGGGCGTTCGGAGGCGGCCAGCACGTGCCGCATCACCCGGTCGATCTCCGCGTCCCCGCGCCTGCTCTGCTTGTACGTCAACGCGCCCCGGTCACCCGCGCAGGCCAGCACCAGGCCGTGCCTGACCCGTTCCCGCACCCGTTCCGCGTTGCGGGCCAGCCAGGTGATCGCCCCGATGGTGCCGGGCGCGAAGATGAACCGGTAGGTGTAGTAGGGCGTCTCCTCCGCCAGCGCCCGGGCCAGGAACACCGCCACCGCGATGCCCGCGAGGTTGTCGTTGGCCAGCGACGGGTGGCAGACGTGGCAGGAGACGATCACCTCCTCGGCGACCTGCCCGGGGACGACGTGCTCGGCGTAGGTGAGGTGGCCGTCGGCGAGCGTGGAGTCGACGCACACCTCGTACTCGCCGTCCGGCAGGGCGTCCAGGGTCTCCTGGGCCAGGCAGAACCCCCAGGCCGGCTTGTAGTAGCTGGTGCGGTAGGGCACCCAGGACGGGTGCTCCGGCACGGTGTGCAGATGGTCGCGCAGCTCGGCCAGGGGCATCGTCGCGGACACCGGCACGCTGTAGCCGAGCACGTGCAGGCTGGACGCGGCGAAGTCGACGACGCGGTGGCCGGTGGCGTCGGCGATGTACGCGTCGCGGATGTTCCACTCCTGGGGGACCGTCCAGTCGAGCACCCGCGTCCCGGTCGGCACCTCGTGCACCCGGAGCGGGACGTACTCGCCGACGATGTCCAAAGTGGCGCGCACACCGTCGCCGGTGATGCTCCGGCACAGCGGGTACAACCGCTCCACCAGCGCGTGCATCTCCTCGCCGGCGCCGGTCACCGGCGCCACCGCAGGGTGTCGTCGACCGCGCCCGCGTCGGACGCCGCGCGCAGCACGGCGAGGCGGGTGAAGCGCTGCTCGAAGGCCTCCCGGGTCAGTCCGTGGGCCCGGTAGGCATCGGCGAGTTCGAGCGCGCCCCGCTTCACCGTCCACTCGCAGTCGAAACCGGGGACCGCCGCGCGGAACCGGGAGAAGTCGACCCGGTACGAGCGCGGGTCGGCGCCGTTCTCCCCGGTGATGTTCACCTTCGAACCGGACACCGCCTCGGCGACCTGCTCGGCGATCTCGGCGACCGTGACGTTGTTGACCTCGCTGCCGATGTTGAACGCCCGGTCGTGCACCGCCTCGCGCGGCGCGCTCAGCGCGGCCGTGAAGGCCCGGGCGATGTCCGCGGCGTGCACCAGCGGGCGCCACGGGGTGCCGTCGGAGAGCACCAGCACCTCACCGGAGAGCAGGGCGTGGCCCACCAGGTTGTTCAGCACGATGTCGGCGCGCAGCCGGGGCGAGTAGCCGAAGGCGGTGGCGTTGCGCATGTACACCGGGCTGAAGTCGCCGTCGGCCAGGTCGTGCAGATCGTCCTCCACCCGCACCTTGGACTCCGCGTACGGCGTCACCGGGCGCAGCGGGGCGTCCTCGGCCACCAGACCGCTGCCGCCGGCGGCGCCGTAGACCGAGCAGGTCGACGCGTACAGGAAGCGCCGCACACCGGCGTCGCGGGCCAGCCGGGCGAGGCGTACGGAGGCGTGGTGGTTGATGTCGTAGGTGAGCTGCGGCGCCAGCGCTCCCAGCGGGTCGTTGGAGAGCGCGGCCAGGTGGATCACCGCGTCCACCCCGGCCACCTGGTCGGCCGTGACGTCCCGCAGATCCACCCGGTGCCCCGGCGGGTCCGCGTGCGGCGGGCCCAGCACGCAGTCGGCGAACAGGCCGGCGTCCAGGCCGACGACCTCGTGCCCGGCCGCGGCGAGGACCGGGGCCATCACGGTGCCCAGATAGCCCTGGTGTCCGGTCAGTAGTACACGCACAGTTCATTCCCCCAGGTCGAGCATGAGTTTGGTGACGGCGAACGCCTCGGCGTAGCGGGCGTGGCATTCGATGCCGCGGATACGGGCGAGGCCGAGGAAGGCCTCCCGGTCGTACCAGGGCCGGTGCCGCTGCGAGGGGTAGTGCTCCTGGAGCAGCCGCACCTTCTGTTCGGCGGTCCGGGGCGACAGCGGCTGGTACGCCGCCATACGGCCCAGGTCGCCGTCCCACTTGACGATCTCGTAGCCGAGCACGAGGTGGTCGCGGAAGGCGGTGGGTATCAGCTTCGCCAGGCCGCGGTGGTCCTGGTGCGCGTCCTCGGTGCGCGGGGCCAGCACGAGATCCGGGTCGGTGCGCCCACGCAGCTCCTCGACCGCGGCCTTGGCCTCGTCCCAGTGCACGGGCAGCCGGCCGTCCGGCAGTTTGAGGACGGTCAGCCGCAGATCGGCACCGGGGCAGAAGGCGGCGAGCGCGGCCCGCTCCTCCTGCTCCCGCTCACCGCCGCCGCCGCTGAGCACCAGCGCGTCGACGCGGACACCCGGCCGGGCGCGGCACAGGGTCAGCAGGGTGCCGCCGGCGCCGATGGCGATGTCGTCGCAGTGCGCGCCCACCGCGGCGATCCGGTCCGGCCGCCCGGCGCTGAGCCGGATCACGCCCGCGCCCCCGCGCCGTCCCGCTCCCACACGGCCCAGGGGCGCTCGCCCCTGGCGTAGGCGTCGTCGAGCGCGGCCCGCTCCTTCACGGTGTCGGTCGGCTTCCAGAAGCCGCGGTGCTGATGCGCCACCAGGCGTCCCTGCTTGGCCAGCCGGGCGCATCCGTCGGCGACCAGGTCGCCGTTCTCCGGTATGTGGTCGAAGATCTCCTGGCGGAGCACGAAGTAGCCGCCGTTCTCCCACAGCGGCAGTTCGCTCACCGCGGTGATGCCCCCCACCAGGCCGTCCTCGCCCAACTCCACGCAGTGGAACGAGGACTGCGGAGGCACCACCATCATCGAGGCGCCGGCGTCGCGCCGGGCGAACCGGTCGATCATCTGCGGCAGCGGAGCGTCGGTGAGCACATCGGCGTAGTTGGCGAGGAACATCTCCTCGCCCTCCAGGTGCTGCCGCACCCGGCGCAGCCGCTCCCCGATCGGGGACTCCACGCCGGTCTGCACGAACGTGATCGTCCAGGAGGCGATGTCGGTGGACAGCAGCTCGGTCTTCCCGCGCCGCAGCACGAAGTCGTTGGACGTCGTCTCCTCGTAGTTGAGGAAGAAGTCCTTGATGTGGTGGGCCCCGTATCCCAGGCACAGGATGAAGTCGGTGTGGCCGAAGTGCGCGTAGTAGCGCATGACGTGCCAGATCAGCGGCCGGGGGCCGACCATCGCCATGGGTTTGGGCATGTCGTCGGAGGATCCGCTGCGCATCCGCATCCCGTAACCGCCGCAGAACAGGACGACCTTCATACCGTGACCTTTCACGACGCGATCTCGACAATGCTCAGTTCCGGGATGGGGAAGACCAGTCGGCCGCCCCAGTCGTGCACGAAGGACAACTGCTCGGTCAGCTCGGCCCGCAGGTTCCACGGCAGGACCAGGACGTAGTCCGGCCGGTCGGCGGCTATCCGCTCGGGCGGCAGGATCGGGATGCGGGTGCCCGGGGTGAACCTGCCGTGTTTGTACGGGTTGCGGTCGACGGTGTACGCGAGCAGGTCGGGCCGGATGCCGCAGTGGTTGAGGAGGGTGTTGCCCTTGCCGGGGGCGCCGTAGCCGACGACCGTCTCGCCGCGCTCGGCCGCCTCGACGAGGAACTTGAGGAGGTCGCGGCGCACCTTGGCCACCCGGGCGGAGAACTGGGCGTACCCGGACAGCTCCTGGAGCCCGGCCGCCTTCTCCCGGTCCAGCACCTCGGCCACCCGGCGGCTCGGCTCTCCCGCCGCCTCGGCCGGCCGCGCCCACAGCCGGATGGAGCCGCCGTGCGTGGGCAGCAGCTCGACGTCCACGAGCGCGAGTCCGCCGCCGGCGAGCGCCCGGATCGCGGAGGCGACGGTGTAGTACTGGAAGTGCTCGTGGTAGATCGTGTCGTACTGGTTCTCCTCGATCAGGGTCAGCAGATGCTGCACCTCGATGGAGACCCACCCGTCGTCGGCGACCAGGGCGCGCAGTCCCCGGGTGAAGCCGACCACGTCCGGGATGTGCGCGTACACGTTGTTGGCCACGACCAGGTCCGCCGGGCCGTGCTCGGCGCGGACGGCCGAGCCGGTGTCCGGGCTCAGGAACTCGGTGAGCGTGGGCACGCCCGCGTCCCGCGCCGCGGCGCCGACGTTCACCGACGGCTCGATGCCGAGGCAGCGGATCCCGCGCTCCACCACGTGCTTCAGCAGATACCCGTCGTTGCTCGCGACCTCGACCACGAACGCGTCGGGGCCCAGCCCCGCCCGCCGCACGGCGTCCGCCACGTAGGTGCGCGCGTGCTCCACCCAGGAGGTCGAGTAGGAGGAGAAGTACGCGTACTGCGTGAAGGTCTCCTCCGGTGAGATGAGCGGAGGGATCTGCGCGAGCCAGCACTCGGTGCAGACCCGCAGATGCAGCGGGTACGCCGGTTCCGGCCGGTCCAGTTGGTCCGCGGCGAGAAAGCTCTCACACGGCGGCGTCGCCCCGAGGTCGACGACGCTCGCCATCGCTTCCGAGCCGCAGAGTCGGCATCGTGTCATCTGCTGTCCCCATCCCCCCTGTGCGCGCGGGTCTCCCCGGCGCCAGCCAGTGCCGACCGCCCCGCGATCGCGGTGCGGTACCCCTCCACCAGGCGCTCCAGCCCGACGGCCGGGCTGAACCCCTGCTCGTAACGGTGCCGGGCCGCCCGGCCCAGCTCCCGGTTACCGATCGGATCCGCCGTGATCCGGCGCAGACAGGACGCCAGCGAGGCGGCCTCGCCGGGCCGGTGCAGCAGCCCCGTCACGCCGTCCTCGACGAGCTCGACGAAGGCGCCGTGCCCGGCGGCGACGGCCGGGACCCCGGCCGCCATCGCCTCCACCACCACCAGGCCGAACGCCTCCAGCCACGTCGAGGGCGCCACCACCGCCACCGCTCGGGCGATGGCCCGGCGGCACTGGGCGGGGTCGTACAGACCGACGTATCGCACGTCGTCCCGGCCCGCCGCCCAGGCGGTCACCTCCGGCTCCAGCGGCCCCGCACCGGCGATGACGAGCGGCACGCCCGCCCCGCCGTCCGCGGCGAGCGCGTCCCACGCGGCCATCAGCAGCCGTACGCCCTTGGCCTCGGCGAGCCGGCCGAGATACAGCAGATGCTCACCGTCGCCCGTGCGGCGGATGTCCGGCTCGGGCACGAAGTTGTGCTTCACCGCCAGTCGTTCGGCCGGCATACCGGCCCGCACCAGGACCTCGCGCTGCGCCGCGGAGATGCAGAAGAACCGCTCCACGCCGGACCACCAGCGCCGCCGGTTGACCGACAGGCTGACCGCGAGCGGCACCGTGGCGAGCCGCGAGCCGCGGTAGCAGCCGTGTCGGACGGCGGGCAGCGGCGTCCTGCCGACGCACTCGGTGCACGGCCGGCCGTCCCGTTGCAGCGTGCCGGGCGGGCAGACCTGGGTGTAGTTGTGCAGCGTGGCGACCGCGGGCACCCCGGCGTCGGCGCACGCGGCGAGGACCGCGGGCGACAGGAGCGGGAAGACGTTGTGGACGTGGACGATGTCGGGCCGTTCGGCGCGGAGCCGGGCCGCGAGTTCCGTGCGGACCGCCGGGTTCCAGGGCACGAGCAGCGGCAGCGCCGCCTTGCCCGGCAGGGAGCGGGCGGCGATGTCGTCGCTGCGCCGCTCGAAGACCTCCACCCGGTGGCCCGCGCTGCGCAGCAGGTCCACCTCCTGGTCGACGACGTTGTTCTCTCCGCTCGGCTGCGCCGAGGAGTAGCGGTTGTGCACCACGAGGACACGCATGTGTGAGCTCACCTCTGCTCCCGAGCCCGGCGCGGGAGAGGTCGTCGGGGGGCCGCGGGCACCGCCGGGGGCGCGGGCTCGGCGGGTGCCGCGAGCAGCGCGGCGGCCAGGGCGAGATGGAGCAGATACGGCGAGGCGTCACCCAGGCCGGCCTCGGTGTACGAGGCGATCGCGCAGTAGCTGATCAGGAAGATCGCGCAGGCCCGGTGGAGCGAGGGTGGCCGCAGCAGCGCGACGCCGCCCAGGACGACGATGACCGCCGCGACGAGGGTGATGCCGATCAGCCCCTGCTCGTTGTAGACCGCCAGCCAGCTGTTGTCGATGGGCAGCCCGCCGAACGACTTGTCGCCCAGGCCCACGCCGAAAAGCTTCTCCGAGGTGGACCGGGGCGCGGCCAGCAGGGCGTCCCAGACCTTGGCCCGGCCGGTGAGGCTGGAGAAGTTCTCCTTGCTCTGGCCGCGCAGGAACCACGCCTGGAGCACCGGGCCGAGCGCCACCGCGGCCACCACCGCGCTCAGCACCGCCCAGCTGAAGAACCGGCGGGCCGCGGCGCTGGTCAGGACGAGCGAACCGATCGCCAGCGTCAGCCCGATGAACAGTCCGAGCGTGGCCGTCCGGGTGTGGGTCAGCGCCAGCAGGACGAGTGAGGGCACGATGACGACGGCCGCACTGGTCCTGTCGGTCCGGCGGCCCAGCAGGAGCAGCACGGTGAGCCCGATGATCACCGCCGCGTACTGTCCGATCTGCGGCGGGGTGAGCGGCCACAGCGCGCCGACCAGACGGCCGCCGTAGAGGCCGGGCAGGGCCGCGCCCGGCGAGATGAGCAGACCGGCGGCCACCGAGCCGAGCACCGCGAAGTACATCCGGATGTGATGCCGGACGAAGGTCAGGCCGTCGTCCCACCAGCGGCCGAGCAGCCACAGGGTGCCGGCGAAGAGAGCCAGCCGGGCGCACCGGAACAGCGCGCCGAACCCGGACTCCAGATGCGCGCTGGAGATCAGGCTCGGCACCAGCAGCAGGGTGAGCAGCAGCAGGAAGGCACTGGCCCGGAGGCGCAGCCGGAGATTGAGCGCCAGCGCCAGCGCGAACGCGGCGACCAGCGCGCCCATGGTGACCAGTTGGATGAGGGAGCGCGGCAGCGGGACGATGGTCTTCGCCCCGGCGGAGCCGAGGGTGTTGAGGATCAGCAGCCCCCAGACCGTGCCGACGAGTTTCGGGGTGCGGTCGGATTCCATCTCAACCACCGTCCTGTGCGCGGAAGGTGCTGCCCGCGTCCTGCCGGTACGGCGGGGCCTGCCACTGCCCGGAGTCGAGCACCCGGCTCGGGTCGTGGGCGACGAACTTCCACGGCCCGACGTAGACGTTGTCGTGCCAGCGGTTCTGCTGCTTGAGGGTGATCGCCTCGGCCACCTGTTCACCCTGGTACGGCGACCAGTCCGGGTAGGTGCCGTAGTTGGCCAGCACCGCCATGCGGTCGCACTTCACCGTGCAGTCGAGGACCGAGGTGTCCAGCAGGAAGCGGTTGTTGTGGATGTCCACCCGCTGGGTCTTCCACCGGCAGTCGGCGTAGAGGGGTGCCTCGGCGATCGCCGGGCGCGCACAGCGGCCGGAGTGCCCCACCAGCAACGTGCAGTCGCCGGAGGAGGTGTTGGCCGGGCTGTTGCAGAACCGGTCGGCGTTCTCCCACAGGGTGATCCCGGACCAGTTGTTCTCCAGCACGTTCCCGGCGATCTCGATCTTGTCCGTACGGGCGTGGATCCGTGGCTCGCCGCCGGACTCGGACAGATAGACCGTCGCGAACGGGAAGGTGTCGCCGCGCTCGACGTACTTGCGGCCCTCCACCCAGTTGTTCCGCAGGATCATGTTGTTCCGGATGACCGCGTTGTAGCTGGTCTCGTAGATCAGCGCGGCACCGTCGTTGGCTTCCAGGACGTTGTCCTCGATCCGGAAGTCGTTGTTGTTGGTGTCCGCCCACAGCCCGGTCCCGCGGTTGTCGTGCACCCAGTTGCCGCGTATGTCGGCGCCGTTGACCGCCCAGAACTTGACGCCTCCCGTGCAGCCGCAGCCCGGCCGCTGCCGCTCCCAGTCGTCGGTGTTGTTGCCCGCGATCTCGTTGCCCTCGACCACCAGGCCGCCGACCGGGGCGCCGCCCTTGTACGCGTTCATCCCGTACTGGCCGTTGCCGCGCAGACAGCTGCCGCGGACCTGCTGACGGGCACCGGCCATCAGCCCGGCCCCGGAGTTCTGCTGGATCGTGGTGTGCTCGATCACCCACCCGTCGGCCGAGTCGTGGTTGACCACACCCTCGTTCTGCGGCGCGACGAACCCCTGCACGGTCAGGTGGCGCAGGGCGACATCGCGGCCGGTGCCGCCGAAGGCGTACTGGTTGGTCTTCCGGCCGTCGAGCACCGCGCCCGGCGCGCCGAGGTAGCGGTCCCCGTCCTTGGGGATCACCTGCGCGTAGCGGTCCGGTTCGAGCCGGTGCCTGCCCGGCCGCAGCCAGAACGTGGTGCCCGGGGGACTGCTGCGGGTCTTCGCGGCCAGGTCACCGACCACCGCGGGATCGACCGTGACCGAACCCGCGGGCGCGGTCGTCGGACCGGGCGCCGGTTTGGCGCACACCCGGGCCACCGACCGGGCCGCGACGGACGTGGTGGGCCGACCGGTCGGCTCCGGCGCCGGACCGCCCGGCTTGCTCACACAGCCCGCCGCCAGCAGGGCCAGCGCCAGCGGTCCCGCCGCCCACGCCCAGTGCCGCCTCCTGGATCCCACGCTGCCCCCTAGCCGTGGAACCCGAGCACGGTGGTGAACCCCTGCCCGCCGTCGGCGACACCGGTGCCGACCAGCGTGGTGGCGGGTTCCCTGCGCCCGAAGCCGGGGGAGTACCAGCCCAGCGGCGGGTCGCTCTCGCCGCGGTGCGCCCGCCAGGACAGCTCCGCGGGCAACTCCAGCGCCGCCGAGCGGTCCTCGCCGTCCCGGGTCCAGGTGAGCCGGGCCCGGTTGCCCACCAGGTCCGCGCCGATCGCCGGGCCGAGGTGGAACGCCAGCCGCACCGCCCGGCGCGGACCGCGCACCTCGTCGACCACCCTCAGCTCCCCGGTCGCGGCCGTCAGCTCCACCCGGCGGCGGTGCACGGAGGGCAGGTAGCCGTCGTGCTCGGCACACCAGCGGGCCACACCCCCCTCGGAGGTCCCGGCGGTCAGCACCCGGCTGCGGGCGTGCCGGGTCCACAGGAACGGGCCGCCGGAGACGGACTGGTCAGCGCCGTCCAGATCCAGGGTGTTGTGGCCGAGGGTCGACCGGAAGTACCGCCGCCACTCGGGCTGCCCGTGGTAGCAGTACGTCCCCGGGTCGGCCAGCACGTCGACCCCGTCGTGCCGGACCTCCACGGACAGCGCGTCCGAGTGGGCGTGCGCCGCGATGGACAGGAAGCCGTGCGGACCCCCGTCGCAGCGGCACCAGATCTCCCCCGGGCCGCGCAGGATCGTCATCCCCGCGTCGGCGAAGTGGTGGGGCCTGCTCGCCGGGCGGGACACGGCCGGTGCGGTCGCCTCCTTCGCGTACGGCCGGATGAGCGCGGCCAGCAGCGGGGTGCGCACATCGCTGCCGGTCACCGCCGGCCACCAGGCGAGCCGGCCGAACACGGCGTCCCCGGTGGCCAGCAGCGAGGCCCAGCGGTCGGTGCCCGCGCCGTCCAGGACCAGACCGTGACCGTCGTCCGCGTCCCCCTGGCGCGGCGGACGCAGCCGGTTGTCCACGACGGCCGCGAGCGCGTCGGTCATCCGCAGCAGCACCACCCGGACCGTCGGGGGGACCGGCACGCCCGCGGCATCCGCCTCCGCCACCGCGGCGAGGCCGAGCTCCAGCACCAGCCCGTGGTACTCGGTGGCCAGCTCGCGGTTGAGACCGGAGAGGAAGGTGTTGCCGCGCAGCTGCCGATCCAGCAGCCGCAGGGCGTCCGCCCGCCAGCGCGCCGAGGCGGGGAACCAGTCGAACGCGCAGGCCGCCGCGGCCTGCCCGGCGGCCTCGGCGATGACGTGGTTGTTCGCGGAGGAGCCCCGGCTGGGGAAGGCGGCCAGCCAGCGCTGGTGGTGCCAGATCTGCTCGCGCGCCACCGGGTTGTCCTCAAAGAGCCCGGCCGCGCCCGGCCAGCCGTCGAGCAGCCGCCGCACCCACACCCAGGACAGCAACCGGATGCCCAGCTCGATACCGCTGGTCCAGTGCACCGAGCGCAGCGGCGCGTTGGCCGCCCACCACGACCGCAGAAGCGCGGCCACCCGCTCGGCGTACCGCTCGTCCCCGGTGACCGCGTAGGCGGCGGCGAGCACGGTGAGGTACTGGTGGCGGGAGAGCTCCCAGATCTGCTTGATGTCCCCGACCGCGTCCTCGTCGCGGTACGGCACGTCGAAGGCGTAGCCGCGCGGGGCCCGGCGCCCGGTCCTGGGGTCGTACCCCCAGTCCGGGTCGGCCAGGTCGTCGCGGTCCACCCCGAAATACCCCCCGTGCCCGGCCATCAGCCGGTCCGCCTCGGCGACGAGGCGTTTCGCGGCGTCCGGGGGCACCGCGGCGACCGCCCCCGGAGGGAGCACCGCGGTGAACCGGGCACCGGTCACGGCCGGGCAGCGGGGCGGCGCCGCACGCCACCGCCTTCTGCGCACCGTGTCGCCCACCCGGCCGCCGACCTCCCGCGGCCCCATCCGGGACAGCCGCCGCAGATACCAGCCGGCACTTCCCGCCCGCACCGTCATCGCGCCCCCGCCAGGGTCACCGGGGCGCCACCGGCCAGGCCGGCCCGTACGGCGAGGGTGGCCGCCGTGGTGGCGACCAGCGACTGGAGCGGCACCGGCATCGGGCCGCCGGTCCGCACCGCCCGCACGAACGCGGCCAGTTCGGCGGACTGACCCTTGTCCCGGGCCCTGGGCAGCCGCGAACTGACCCACCGCCTGCGCCGCCCGTCGTACACGGAGGCACGGACGAAGTCGTCGAGCCGCAGCACCTTGCCGTCCGCGACCAGGTCCAGCGTCTCCTTGGGGAAGTCGGGCGCGCCGGTGGTGACGTAACTGATGGTGGCGGTGGACCCGTCGGGGTAGCGCAGCAGGACCTGGAGGTCCTCGTTGCCGGACGTGCCGACCGCGTACACCGAGACCGGGTCGGCCTCCAGCAGCCAGCTCGCCGTGTCGATGAAGTGCCCGCCCTCGCCCGCGAACCGCGAGCCCTCGGCGTTCTGCCGGAGATACCAGCTGCCCTGCTGCAACCGGCCCGCGTTGACCAGATAGCGCAGGTTCGCGGGCCCGGACCGGGCGCCGAACCGCTCCCTGGCCTCCCGCAGCAGCGGCGCGTACCGGCGGTTGAAGCCCACCTGCAACCGGTCGTTGCCGGACTCCTCCACCGCCGCCAGCACCCCGGCCAGCTCGTCCTCGGTGAGGGCCAGCGGCTTCTCCACGAACACGCTCTTCCCGGCCAGCAGCGCCTTGCGGGTCAGCTCGGCGTGCGAGCTGTGCCGGGTGACGACGAACACCGCGTCGATGGACTTGTCGCCGAGCACCGCGTCGAGATCGGTGGTCGCCCCGGCGAAGCCGAACTTCCGCCGGGCGTTGGCCGCGGACAGCGCCGTCGTGGTGACGACGGCCGACAGCTCGACGCCCTCGCGCCCGGCCAGGTGCGGCAGCAGCATCGAGGTGGCGTAGTTGCCCGCGCCGACGAACGCCAGCCGCACCGGTGCCCCGGCGGCCCGGGACGGGGCGGACGCCGTGCCGGGCCGCCGCACCGCGGGCACGGCCACCGCCGGTGCCGGTGCCTCCGCGGTGTGCGCGGGGTAGCGGAACAGCACGGCCACGGCCTTCAGGTCGCCGTCCTTCAGACGCCGGTACGTCTCGACGGCGTCGTCGAAGTCGGCGATGTGGGAGACCAGGGGCTCCACGTCGACGCTGCCGCGCGCGAGCAGATCGAGGAAGCACGCCAGGTTGCGGCGCTCGGTCCAGCGCACATAGCCGATGGGGTAGTCACGGCCCTCGAGCTCGTACCCCGGGTCGTAGCGCCCGGGGCCGTAACTCCGGGAGAACCGGACGTCGAGCTCCTTCTCGTAGTACGCGTTCCACGGCAGGTCCAGACGGCACTTGCCGATGTCGACGACCCGGCCGCGGTCCCGGCACAGCCGGGCTGCCAGCTCGACGGGCTGGTTGCTGCCACCGCCGGCCGCCAGATACACCTGGTCCACGCCGTGCCCGCCGGTGAGTTCGGCGACGGTGCTCTCCACGGCCGCGGAGCCGGGATCGCCGCAGGCCACGGCGCCCAGCCGCTCGGCGAGCCCGCAGCGCACCGGGTCGGGGTCCGCCCCCACCACGCGGACACCGGAGGCGGCCAGCAGCTGCACCACCAGCTGCCCGATCAGCCCGAGACCGATGACCAGCGCCGCCTCGCCGAGCTGCGGGCCGCCCTGGCGCACCCCCTGCAACGCGATGGACCCGACGGTGCCGAAGGCCGCGTGCCGCGGTGCGAGGCCGTCCGGCACCGGGGCGTAGAGGTTCTTCGGCACCCAGTTCAACTCGGCGTGCAACGCGTGCTCGTTGCCCGCGCAGGCCACCACGTCACCGACCGCCACATCGTCGATCCCGGCGCCGACCTGCTCGACCACCCCGCACAGCGAATAGCCCAGCGGGGTGTACGAGTCCAGCTTCCCCATCACCTTGCGGTAGGTGGCGGGCACCCCGTTGGTGGCCACGCTCTGCATGACCTTCGCCACCTGGTCCGGGCGGGAACGGGCCTTGCCCAGCATCGACATGCCGGCCTCGGACACCTTCATGAGCTCGGTCCCGGTGGATATCAGCGAGTAGGCGGTGCGGACCAGCACACCCCCCGGCTTGCACCCCGGCACCGGCACGTCGAGCACCGCCAGCTCACCGCTCTTGTAGTTCTGCACAACCTGTTTCACCCGAAGTCCCCTTGCTTCTACGCCGACAGGCGCGTGTTCTCGCCGGACCCGGAGGTCGCGCCGCGATACCAGTACTCGAGGGTCAGCACATGCCAGAGATGTTTGGAGAAGTCCCGCTGCCCGGCGGCGTCCTCGGCGACCATCCGCGCCAGCGCGTCACGGCGCAGGAACCCGGAGCGGACCAGCTCGCCGTCGTTGACCACCTCACGCACCAGCGGCGCCAGGTCCCGGCTCATCCAGGCCCGCAGCGGGGCGCTGAACAGGCCCTTGGGCCGGTACACGATCTCCCGGGGCAGGACCGAGAGGGCGGCCTCCTTGAGGACCGCCTTGCCCTGCCGGCCGACGATCTTGGCGTCGCCGGGCACCGCGAACGCCGCCCTGACCACCTCGACGTCCACGTACGGCACCCGCACCTCGGTCGACGCGGCCATGCTGGAGCGGTCGGTGTAGGCGAGGTTGAGGCCCGGCAGGAACATGCGGGCGTCGCCCAGGCACATGCGGTTGACGAAGTCGTCGAGGTCGTTGTCCGCGTAGACGTCCGCGTGCTCGGTCAGCACGTCCTCGACCGTCCCCGCCAGATCAGGATCGACCAGGGCGAGCAGCTCCTCCTGGTCGTACATGGTGTAGCTGCGCCGGAACGCGGTCTCCTCCGGCAGTTCGGCGAAGGAGAGGAACCGCTTCGCGAAGCGCACCGAACGGTAGCCCCGGCGCGAGGTGGCGACCGGCAGCCGGTCCACGGCCGCCGACACCCCGCGCCGCAGGGGACGCGGGACGCGCTGGTAGCGCAGCGCCAGCAGGTTGGCCAGGTGTTTGCGGTATCCGGCGAACAGTTCGTCGGCGCCCATCCCCGAGAGCATCACCTTCACCCCGGCGTCCCGGGCGGCCGAGCAGATCAGGAAGGTGTTGATCGCGGCCGGGTCGCCGATCGGCTCGTCGAGGTGGTACGTCATCCTCGGCAGCAGGTCGAGCACGTCCGGGGCGATCTCGATCTCGTGCAGATCGACGCCGAACCGCTCGGCCACCTGCCGGGCGTAGCGCAGGTCGTCCGGCATCGCCTCGAATCTGGCGTCCTCGGCGCGGAACCCGATGGTGTACGCGGAGATCCCCGGCCGGTGACGGGCGGCCAGCGCGGTCAGATAGCTGGAGTCGAGCCCGCCGGAGAGGAAGGTCGCCACCGGCACGTCGGAGAGCAGATGCCGGCGGGTCGACTCCTCGACGACGGCGGCGAGGTCGGGCCGCTCGCCGGCGCGCGCCCGCTCCCGGCCCTCGGCGGCGACGTCCTTCAGGTTCCAGAACCGGCCGCGCTCCACCCGGCCGTCGGCGTGGCACCGCAGCCAGCTCCCCGGCGGCAGCTTCTCCGCGCCGCGCAGCGCACAGCGCGAGTCGGGCACCCAGTAGTACAGCAGCGAGGCCACCAGCGCCGCGTGGTCGACCTCCAGTGCCCCGCCGGTCGCCGTGGCGAGCGCCTTGAGCTCGGAGGCGAAGACCAGGCCCGTACCGCGCCGGAGCAGGAACAGCGGCTTGACGCCGAGCTGGTCGCGGACGAGCACCAGCTCGCCGGTCCGCTCGTCGAAGACCGCGAACGCGAACATGCCGCGCAGCCTGGGCAGACAGTCCGTGCCCCAGCGCCGCCAGGCCTCCAGCAGCACCTCGGTGTCGGAGGTACCGCGAAAGCGCACCCCGGCGGCGGCCAGTTCGGCGCGGAGTTCGGGCGCGTTGTACAGCTCGCCGTTGTACGTCAGGGCGAGGCCGTCCGAGACCATCGGCTGGGCGCCGGTCCCCGACAGGTCGATGATGGCCAGCCGGCGGTGCCCCAGGTGCACTTCGCCGTCGCCGAGGGGATGGCTGTAGCGGCCCGCCCCGTCCGGGCCGCGGTGGGCGAGGGTGTCGGTGAGCCGGTCGGTCACGGCCTTCCCGTCCGGCCACCGGTATGTGCCTGCGATGCCACACATGTCCTACCGCGCCTCCTGGTCGCTGTCCGGGACCCGCGCCGCCCACATAGGCAGCCGCTCCGTCCCCCGCCGGCCCGCCCCGCTGCGCCGGGCCAGCCGCTCGTTCTGGCCGCGCAGCGCGGTGTGCAGCCCGTCCCACAGCGTGCCGTCGGTGCGGTCGTGCGGATCGGGGTCGATCAGCACCACGCCGATGACGACGACGCGCTGGTCCGCGAGCTGCCGTGCCACGGTGTGCAGCCATGCGGCGCTGCCGTGCCCGGCGCGTACGACGAGCACGGTCTGGGTGCCGAGGTACTGCAGGTCGGTCCACGCCGTGCCGGGGGCCACCGAGCCGACGCCGAGCCGCCGTTCGTGCTGCGGCACCGCGGCGGCGCCCTCGGCGCCGACCACGGTCGGATCGTCCGGCCGCCGCCGGCCGCCGGCGAGCTCCTGGCCCGGCAGAGCGTCCACGACGACCACGGGCTCGTCGGCCGCCAGTGCCCTGGCCACCTCCAGGGCGAGCACGCCCGTATCGCGCGCACAGCCCAGTTCCAGCAGCGACACCGGCTCCGCGCAGCCGCGCACGGTACGGGCCAGGGTCGCGGCGAGCCGTTCGTGCGCCGCCCGGGTCCGCCGGCTCCGCCACAGTCCGGCCGGCCCCCGGGGTGTGCGGCGCAGCTCCGCGATGACCGAGGCACCCAGGTTCGCCGCGATCTCCCGGCGCAGTACGGGGCGGTCCGCCACCACCGTGCCGACCGCGGCCACCACGAGCCCGAGGACGAGCCCCAGGACGAGGCCGACCACGGCGTTGGTGACGGCCGCCTTGGGCATCGAGTGCCGCACCGCGCGCGGCCCGTCCACGATCTGGGTGCCGGCGACGAGCTGGGGCGCTCCGGTGCGCGCCTCGGCGGCGCGCTGGTCGAAGTCGGCGATCCGCGAGTTGAGTTCGGCGCGGCGGGCGTAGAGCGTCTCGATACTGGCCGACGCCTTCGGTCCGCCGCCCGTCTGCGCCCGGTCCCCGATCGACTTGTTGACCTGGGCGAGTTCGTCCCGCATCCGGTCGCGCTGGTCGAGCAGCGCCTTGGCCTCGGCCTTCGCCGCCTCCTGCATCCGGCGGACGTGGTCCGCGACGAACGCGCGGGCCAGCGCCCCGGCCCGGGCCACCGCCTCGGTGTCACTGGCCCCGGTCACATCGATCTGCATCAGGTTGTTGGTCAGGCCGGTGCCCCGGTAGTCCCGCATGAAGTCCTCCGGCTTCTCCGGGGACTTCAGGGCCTGGAGGGCCTGGCCGGCGATCCGTGTGGTCCCCAGGAGCGCGACATCGGTACGCATCAGCGTTCCGGTGTCGTTGGGCTGGTCCGCCTGGTGGGTGACGAGCACCTTGGCCACGGCGGCCGGGGGCGCCGGCAGCGCGACCGCCATCACCGCGCCCGCCAGCAGCCCCAGCAGGGCGAGGGAGGACCAGAGGCGGCGGCGTCTGCGTACCGCCACCACCAGCGCCTGGAGGTCGAAGAGCGGGGTCGCGGCCGACGGCTGGGAAGTCTTGCTCGTCACACTGAACCTCGCCTCGCGTCGTCGCCCACCACGATCACCGGGACGGTGTGGTGCGGGGAAGGGGCCGCGGTCCGTGCCGTGCGGGCCCGGACCGCCCGGGCGACGACGACGCCGACGACCTCGTGCTCCGCGTCCGCGCACGCCTCGGCGACACCGGCGAGGTCCTCGGCGGTCCAGCTGCCCGCGCTGAGCACGACGAGCGCGCCGGACTCGGTGCCGCGGTCCGGCACCATCGGCTGGGACACCGAGACGTCCACCACCCGCAGCAGCGGACCGCTCTTGGCCTGAGCGACGAGCTCCGCGGCGGCCAGGCGGGCGATCTCGTCGCCGTCCGGTACGACGACCAGCAGCCGCCGGGGCGCCGGGAGGCGCTCCCGCAGCCGGGCGCACACCCGGCGGTAGCGGATCCGGCTGCCCTCCTCGTCGCCGGACATCGGCGGGACCGGCATGTCCCAGCGGCCGTCCAGGCCCAGCAGCCGGCGGAGCCAGGTCCACGGGCCACGGCCTTCGGCCCGCGCGGCCCGCTCACCGGGTACCTCGACGGTGCCCAGCAGCGTCGCGCCGAGGGCGGCGGTGATCTCCGCCTCGGTACGCAGCCGGCGGTTGACCCGGGCGGCGGCGAGATGGCCGACCACCGCGAGCACGAGGAACAGCAGCGCCCCGGCGACGGTGAGCTGGGTTCTGGTCGGCGGTGCCTCACCGGCCGGGCGGGCCGCCGGACCCATGACGACCATGCCGGCCTTGCTGGTCGCCGGGTCGGCCTGGTCCAGCTTCTTCATGGCTTCCTGCAACGCGGTGCGCAGCTTCTCCAGTTCGGTGCGGACCTGCACGCTCTCCACGGTCTGCCCCGGGTCCGCCGCGTTGGCGAGCTCGCTGATGCGGTGGTTGGTCTGCTCCACCTTCTGCCGCAGCGCCTCGGGCCCGGCCGCCGTGCCGGGGTCGCTGTTGTCGCCCGCGATCCGCGCGGTGAAGGCGACGAACTGCTGGGCCAGCTGGTCGGCGAGGCGCTGCGCGCCCTCCGGGGTGTCGGCCGTACCCGAGATCTTGATGATGTTGCCGTCGGTGGCCTTGGCGCTCACCCGGTCCCGCAGCCTGGCGCCGCCGCCCCGCCAGCGGAGCGTGGTGGCCGCGCGGTCGACCACCGTCGAACTGGCCGCGATCTCCGCCTGGGTCAGCAGCTCGCGCTCCTCCCACTGGCCCGGCAGCAGCACCGACGCCGACGCCGTGTAACGCGGGGGGAAGAACACCGAGGAGCCGTAGCCGACGAGCGCGCCCACCACGGCCAGGACGGCGAGCAGCTGCCACCGCCTGCGGAACATACGCCCGATCGTGACCAGGCGTATCGTGTCATCGCTCAATGGCGCGGCCTCCTCACCGTTCGTACCGGGTCGCCCGCCGAGGCCGTGGTGCGCTTCCGGCAGGCGACGGCGTAGGCGGCGAGCAGTGCGGCCTGCGAGTTGCGCCAGGAGAGCTCCCCGCCGATCCGCTCCTGGCCGGTCCTGCCCATCCGGGCCCGTCGCTCCGGGTCGTCCAGCAGCAGCGCGATGAGCGCGGCGAACTCGGCCTCGTCGTTGGCGGGCGCGTAGAGGGCGGCGTCACCGGCGGAGACCCGCGCCTCCTTCAGGTCGAAGGAGACGATCGGCCGCCCCATCGCCATGTACTCCAGGACCTTGTTCATGGTCGACACGTCGTTGAGCGGGTTGCGCGGGTCGGGGGAGAGGCACACGTCCGCGGTGGACAGATAGCGCACCAGATCGGCGTCCGGTACGCGCCCGGTGAACTGCACCTGCTCGGTGAGCCCGAGCCGCCCGGACAGCTCCACCATCGCGTCGAAGGCGTCACCGGAGCCGACGAACACCGCGTGCCAGTCGGTGCGTCCGAGCTCGTCGCGCAGTTTCGCCAGGGCCCGCAGGGCGTAGTCGACGCCGTCCTGGGGGCCCATCACCCCCAGATAGCACAGCAGATGGGGCTTGCCGCGCTTCAACTCCGGCTCCGCCGGAACCGGTTGGAACCGGTCGGTCTGCGGAGCGCTGCGCACCACGAACACATCCGCCGGACTTCGCCCGCCACGGCGTACCGCGACATCCCGGTAGCTCTCGTTCGTGGCGAGCACGACGTCCGCGGCCCGGTAGGTCAGCCGTTCCAGCGCGCACACGGCGCGGTAGAGCAGGTCCTCGCCGCGGTCGAACCGGGAGAGGTACAGCTCGGGCACCAGGTCATGCTGGTCGAAGACGAACCGCGCCCCGCGCCGCTTCAGCCACAGGGCCGGCAGGAACAGCAGGTCGGGCGGGTTGCAGGCATGGACCACATCGACCCGGCCGACCTTGCGGGCCAGCCGTGCCGTATGCCACAGCGCCGTGCCGTATTCCCGCAGATAGCCGGCCGGTCCTCCGGTCGCCGCGCGGAGCGGGTAGCGGTGGATCCGCACCCCGTCGATCTCCGCCTCCGCCTCCGTGTCCCGTTTGCTTCCCCGGGGGCAGATGACGTGCACCTCCCAGCCCGCGTCGCGCAGCGTCGTGCACTCCTGCCACACGCGGCGGTCGAACGGCACCGACAGGTTCTCCACCAGGATCAGGGCGCGCCGGCCCGGCCGGTCGCCGCCGGCCGTGTCGTCGAACGATGTGTCACCAGGCAAGGCCCACGTACCCCGGTTCGGCCCGGCGCGCCTCGGCGTCGGGAAGGCGGACGAGATCGACTATCACCGGGCCGTCGCCATGGGGCAGGGCCGCGAGCACGGCCGGGTCCCTCGTCCCGACCAGACACACCTCGGCGTGTTCGAGCACCTCCTCGACGGAGTCGGCGAGCAGTTGCGCGAGGTGGGGCAGCCGCGTCTCGATGTACTCGCGGTTGGCGCCCATCAGCCGGGAGAGGCTGACGTTGGCGTCGTGGATCTTCAGGTCGTACCCCTTGCCGAAGAGCCGTTCCGCCAGCTCGACGAGCGGGCTCTCCCGCAGGTCGTCGGTGCCGGGTTTGAAGGACAGCCCGAACAGGCCCACCCGGCGTCTGCCGGTGCGCTCGACCAGGTCCACCGCCCGCTGGAGATGGTCGGAGTTGGAGGGCAGCACATGGGCGAGGATGGGCACCGAGACATCGGCCCGCCGCGCCGCGTGGACCAGGCTGCGCAGGTCCTTGGGCAGGCAGGAGCCGCCGAAGGCGAAGCCGGGCCGCAGATAGGCGGGGCTGATGTTCAGCTTGCGGTCGGCCAGGAACACGTCCATCACCTGGTGCGAGTCCACCCCGAGCGCCTGGCACACCGCGCCCAGCTCGTTGGCGAATCCGATCTTGAGGCCGTGGAACGCGTTGTCCGCGTACTTGATGGCCTCGGCCGTGGGGACCGGCACCCGGAACACCTCACCGGGCAGCCCGTCGTACAGCGCCGCCACGGTGTCACCGCTCGCCGGGTCGAGTTCGCCGATGACGGTCTTGGGCGGGTCGAAGAAGTCCCGCACGCTGGTGCCCTCGCGCAGGAACTCCGGGTTGACCGCGACCCCGAGCTCCACCCCGGCCGTGCCGCCGACGTATTTCTCCAGGATCGGCAGCAGCAGGTTCAGACAGGTGCCCGGGAGCATGGTGCTGCGGAACACGACGGTGTGCCGGCCCCCCTGCTCGGCCCCCTCGGCCAGCGCGGCGCCGATCTGCTCGGTGACCCGCTCCAAGTACGTGGTGCACAGGCTGCCGTTGGGCTCCGAGGGCGTGCCCACGCAGATCAACGACACCTCGCTGCCCATGACCGCCTCGCGGACGTCGTGGGTGGCGCGTAGCGCCCCGGTCCGTACGACCTCGGCGGTGAGCTCACCGATCCGTTCCTCGACCACCGGGGCCCGGCCGTCGTTGACCAGGTCGACCTTCACCTGGTTGACGTCCACCCCGATGACCTCGTGTCCCAGACTGGCCAGGCACGCGGCCGACACACAGCCCACGTAACCGAGCCCGAAGACGCTGACCCTCATGCCCCGTCCCTCCCGCCAGGCAGGCCCCGGCGGCCCGCGGTCCGCGCGTCGGCGGAACCCTCAAGTTGCAGTCCGCCGCGCATCAGTAGGCCCCCTGGCCGTAGAGCACCGCACGCAGGGTCTTCCACAGGATCACCGTGTCCAGGGCGAGCGACCAGTCCTCCACGTATCTGAGGTCCAGCCGGACCGCCTCCTCCCACGGCAGGTCGCTGCGTCCGCTGATCTGCCACAGGCCCGTGAGCCCGGGTTTGACCAGCAGCCGCCGCCGGATGTCCGGGCCGTACGCGGCGGACTCCTCCGGCAGCGGAGGCCGCGGGCCGACGAGCGACATCGATCCGGTGAGTACGTTGAAGAGCTGCGGCAGCTCGTCGATCGAGTACCGGCGCAGCACCGCTCCCACCCGGGTCACCCGCGGGTCGCGGCGGAGTTTGAACAGCAGGCCGGCGCCCTCGTTGCGGTCGGCCAGCGCGGCCCGCGCCCGGTCGGCCCCGGCGACCATGGTGCGGAACTTCAGGATGGTGAACTCGCGGCCGTCCTTGCCGACCCTGCGCTGACGGTAGAACACCCCGCCCCGGCTGTCCGCCAGTACGAGGATCCCGACGAGCACCATCAGCGGTGTGAACAGCAGCAGCAGAAGCGCCGCGCCCAGCCTGTCGACGACTTCCTTGACCACCCGGCGGCCCCCGGTGAAGGTCGGCATGCTGACCCGCAGCAGCGGTATCCCGAGCACCGCGTCGACGTGCAGCCGCGGGCCGGCCACCTCCATCAGCACGGGCGCCACGACCATCTCGGCGTCGCTGCCCTCCAGGTTCCAGGCCAGCCGTTGCAGCCGGTCCGGGGACCAGTGCGGGTCCGGGGTGACCGCGACCACCCGGTAGCCGTCGCGGCGGACATGGCCCGCCACGTCCGCCAGCCGCCCCACGACCGGTACTCCGTCCAACTGGTCGCCCTCGGGCCCGAGCCCGTCCGTGGTGCACACCGCGTCCACCCGCCAGCCGAGGTGGGGGAACTTGCGTGTGCGGGCTATCAGGTCGCGCACGGTGGCCGGGCTCCCGGCGGCGAGCACCGGCCGCAGACACCGCCCCTCCTTGCGCTGTCGGTGCAGCCCGAGGCGGAGCAGATACCGCGCGGTCATGGAGACGAGACCGATCGCGGGTATCGCGACGAATATCCAGAGTTTGATGTTGCGCGAGGTGAGGGCGATGCCGCCGAGCGAGAGGACGACGGCCGCCGTGAACAGCGCGCGCCCGAGGCGGCGGAACTCCTCGGCGCCCT
This sequence comes from Streptomyces sp. YS-3, assembly GCF_045257485.1. Lineage (NCBI taxonomy): Bacteria > Bacillati > Actinomycetota > Actinomycetes > Kitasatosporales > Streptomycetaceae > Streptomyces > Streptomyces sp. YS-3. Next base: position 27,963 of record NZ_JBJHPC010000028.1, read on the forward strand.
GCCCCAGTACGCCCGGGGCCCACGCCCGGCTCACCGCGAGCGCTCCCAGCACCAGCAGTTCGGTGCCGAAGGTGAGGATGCCCCACTTCTCATGCCAGTTGGCCGCGTCCCGGGCGCCGAAGAAGGCGCCGATCGCCGCGACCACGAAGGCGGTGGCGAGGGTGTCGCTGGTGATCACGGTACGGCGGTACCGCTGCTCCCAGTCGGTCGCGGGCCGGCCGATGGTTTCGTCCGCCAGACGTCTTCGCGTCGGCGGAAACGGTCTGACTAGTCCACCCTGCCGCACAGGACCCCCCAGGTCGCCAGTGGTTGGACGTGTTCGTCTGACACTGTTCCTCCCCCCGGGAGGCCCCCGCCCCCCGCACTGTGTCTTCC
>NZ_JBJHPC010000271.1:0-9433 GCF_045257485.1 Streptomyces sp. YS-3
CCCCTGTTCCAGCGCCCCGCTCATCCGCTTCCCCCTCGCCCTCTCCACCCGGACCGCGTGACACTACCGCGCGGTACGATCGCTCCGCCATGGAGATGAATGCCAGCTACACCAGCTTTGTCGCGCTCGGTGACTCCTTCACCGAGGGCATGTCCGACCTCCTGCCCGACGGTTCCTACCGCGGCTGGGCGGACCTGCTCGCGGCCCGGCTCGCCGCCCGGACCCCCGGCTTCCGCTACGCCAATCTCGCCGTACGCGGCAAGCTCATCGGCCAGATCGTCGACGAGCAGGTCCAGCCCGCCGCCGCGATGCGGGCGGACGTGGTGACTCTGGTGGGCGGCCTCAACGACACACTGCGCCCCAAGTGCGACATGGGCCGGGTGCGCGCACTCCTCACCGAGGCCGTCGAGACGCTGGCACCGTCCTGCGGACAGCTCGTCCTGATGCGCAGCCCCGGCCGCAACGGCCCGGTCATGGAACGCTTCCGCCCCCGTATGGAAGAGCTCTTCTCCCACATCGAGGACCTCGCCGCCAAGCACGACGCCCTCGTCGTCGACCTGTACGGCGCGGCCGTGCTCGGCGATCCGCGCCTGTGGGACGTCGACCGGCTCCATCTGACCGGCGAGGGCCACCGCCGGGTGGCCGAGGCGGTCTGGCAGAAGCTCGGCCTTCCCCCCGAGGACGACTGGCTCGCCCCGCTGTCGAACGGGCCGCGTCCGCGCTGGGCGTCGCGCCGCGTGGCCGACGCGCGGTTCGCCCGGCAGCACCTCGCCCCGTGGATCGGCCGCCGCCTCACCGGCAGGTCCTCGGGCGACGGCCGCCTGGCGAAGCGCCCGGAGCTGCTCCCGTACGACCTCACTCCGCCCGTGGCGGACGGACCGGGGACGGCGTCCGGCGACGTGACCGCGCTCTCGTAGCAAGCCACAAACCGGACCGGGGCGCTGGCCTGCAGAAATCGCCAGTAGAATCTGGACACGTGACTGCTGTGTCTGCGAAGCCTCGCATCCCCAATGTCCTGGCCGGCCGCTACGCCTCCACGGAGCTGGCCGTCCTCTGGTCCCCCGAGCAGAAGGTGAAGCTGGAGCGTCAGCTCTGGCTCGCCGTGCTGCGCGCGCAGAAGGACCTCGGGATCGAGGTGCCGGACGCCGCCCTCGCCGACTATGAGCGCGTACTCGATCAGGTCGACCTCGCCTCGATCGCCGAGCGTGAGAAGGTCACCCGCCACGACGTGAAGGCGCGGATCGAGGAGTTCAACGCCCTCGCCGGGCACGAGCAGGTCCACAAGGGGATGACCTCCCGCGATCTGACGGAGAACGTCGAGCAGCTCCAGATCCGGCTCTCCCTGGAGCTGATGCGCGACCGGACCGTGGCCGTCCTCGCCCGGCTCGGCAAGCTCTCCGGTGAGTACGCGGAGCTGGTCATGGCGGGCCGCTCGCACAACGTCGCCGCGCAGGCCACCACCCTGGGCAAGCGCTTCGCCACCGCCGCCGACGAGCTGCTCGTCGCCTACGGCCGCCTGGAGGAGCTGCTCGCCCGCTACCCGCTGCGCGGCATCAAGGGCCCCGTCGGCACCGCCCAGGACATGCTCGACCTGCTCGGCGGCGACGCCTCCAAGCTCGCCGAGCTCGAACAGCGCATCGCCGGTCACCTCGGCTTCTCCCACGCCTTCACCTCCGTCGGGCAGGTCTACCCCCGCTCCCTCGACTACGACGTCGTCACCGCCCTGGTGCAGCTCGCCGCCGCCCCCTCCTCGGTCGCCAAGACGATCCGTCTGATGGCCGGACACGAGCTGGTCACCGAGGGCTTCAAGCCGGGCCAGGTCGGCTCGTCCGCGATGCCGCACAAGATGAACACCCGCTCCTGCGAGCGCGTCAACGGCCTGATGGTCATCCTGCGCGGCTACGCCTCGATGACCGGCGAGCTCGCCGGCGACCAGTGGAACGAGGGCGACGTCTCCTGCTCGGTCGTCCGCCGGGTCGCGCTGCCCGACGCGTTCTTCGCCTTCGACGGTCTGCTCGAGACCTTCCTCACCGTGCTCGACGAGTTCGGCGCCTTCCCCGCCGTCGTGGCCCGCGAGCTGGACCGCTACCTTCCCTTCCTCGCCACCACCAAGGTGCTGATGGCGGCGGTACGCGCCGGGGTCGGCCGCGAGGCCGCGCACGAGGTCATCAAGGAGCACGCCGTCGCCTCCGCGCTCGCCATGCGCGAGCAGGGCGCCGAGCGCAACGAACTCCTCGACAAGCTGGCCACCGACGACCGTATGCCGCTCGACCGCGCCCAGCTCGACGCCCTGATGGCCGACAAGCTGTCCTTCACCGGTGCCGCCGGTGACCAGGTCGCCGCTCTGGTCTCCCGTATCGAGGAGATCGTCAAGCAGCACCCGGCCGCCGCCGCGTACACTCCGGGTTCGATCCTCTGACCCGGCCCCGGGCCGACGACGTCACCGACGGGACCACACGATGACTCCCGAGGAACTCCAGGCCGCTCGCGACAACGTCATTCCCGACGTGGTCGCGGGCGGTCTGTCCGTGCTCTTCTGCGGCATCAACCCCGGTCTGATGTCCGCCGCCACCGGCCACCACTTCGCCCGTCCGGGCAACCGCTTCTGGCCGGTCCTGCACCTTTCGGGCTTCACCCCGCGCCGGCTGAAGCCCTCCGAGCAGAACGAACTGCTCACCTACGGCCTCGGCATCACCAACGTCGTCGCCCGGGCGAGCGCCCGGGCCGACGAGCTGAGCGCCGAGGAGTACCGCGAGGGCGGCCGTATCCTCACCGCCAAGGTCGAACGGCTCCGCCCGCGCTACCTCGCCGTCGTCGGCGTCACCGCCTACCGCACCGCCTTCGACGATCGCAAGGCCCGCATAGGCCCCCAGACCCGCACCATCGGCGACACCCGCGTCTGGGTCCTGCCCAACCCCAGTGGTTTGAACGCCCACTGGACGGCCGAGACGATGGCCGAGGAGTTCGCCCGCCTACGAGTGGCGGCGCAGGCGGAACCTGACCCGACGGCCGGCTAGCGCCGGACGGCTGGCGGCTGGCGGCTGGCGGCTGGCGGAAACCATCTCGCCCCTGGCCCAGTGTGTGCGCCCCCAGCGCCGCGTCCAGCAGCACTGCCGAGCTCCCGACCCCCCTTCTCCTCACCTGGCCGCTTCCGGCCCCCGCCTCCGCAGACGGATGTCCGTGTCCATCGCATAGCTCTGTGTCCAGGTGCGGCCCGCGTCCGACTTCCAGGTGACATGTGCCGTCGAGATCGCCCCCTCGACCTTCACCCGGTCGACGGTCATCGACCGGTCGCCGTCGCGTACGTCACCCCGGCGCAGGTCCTGCGCCTTGACCGACACGGGCTCGCTCGGCGCCAGGTTCTCCGCCTCGTCCGCCGCCCGCACCAGCGCCGCCGCCAGCTCCCGGGCCTGCGCGGGGGTGAACTCGGCCACCGACGCCTCACCCCCGCCGGCGAAGCCGGTCATCTGCACCAGACCGTCCGCCACGACGGACACTTCCGTCGTACCGCCACCCAGGTCCGCCACTGCGTACGTCATCACGATCTCCTCACCCGCCGGCAGGAGACGGCGACGCATCAGGACGTTACGCCACGGCGGACCACCGAACCGCCGGGCCTCACCCTGCGGCCGTGCCTCTCCCCCGTACGGCAGGTCGCCCCGCACGCCCTACGGCGGATCGACCTCCGTCACCACCGCCAGCAGCTGGAACTCCAGTTCCGTGTCCCACTGCGAGACGCCGACGGCGACCCAGCGGCCGTCCGCCTGCCAGATGTGGACATAGGGAACGCTGTTGCTCAACTCGTCCCATGGCGCGGCTATCTCCTCTCCTTCCATGCCCCGGGTCAACACGCTCCAGAGACTGACCATCTGCGCCGCACCCCACCGCCGGCTCAACAGCCCGGCCAGTGCCTCGCACTCGGCCTCGTACTGCTCCTCCACTTCGACGCGTCTGCTGCCGTCGTCATCCCAGAAGTCCTCGCTGGTGCTGAGCTCCACCAGGTGGTAGCCGGGACCGCTGGTGATCGCTCCCGACCTGCCGCGCTCCGCGGGGAAGTCGCGGGCGCGCAGCAGGTCGATGACTTCGAGATGCCGTGCGGTGGTCATGCAGTCAGTAAACCCGCAGCCACTGACAATTCGTCCGTCAGGCGTCCCGCCGCCGCAGCGTCCACCAGCCCGCCGCCACGGCCAGGGCGCTCCACGCGGCGAGAACCGCCATACCGCTCCAGGCCCCCAACGGCCCTTCCGGGTGGAGCAGAAGGATCTGCCGTCCGGCCCGGTCCGGCAGGAAGTCCTGGGCGCCGCCACCCTCCGACACGTCCCCGACCACGAAGGGCACGATCAGGAACAGCGGCACCAGCACGCTCATGGCCCCGGTGACACTGCGCAGCAGGGCCGCGAGGCCCGCGGCCAGCAGGCTGAGCAGGGCCAGGTACAGGGCGCATCCGATCACCGCGCGCAGTGCCCCGGGATCACCGATGCCTATGCCGAACCCCTTGTCCATGAGCGCCTGGCCGGACAGGAAGGAGGTCAGGCTGGTGACGAGACCCATGACGAGGACCAGCCCACCGATCACAGCCAGTTTCGCTCTGTAGAACAGCCCCCGGTCGGGCACGGCGCCGAGCGAGATCCGTATTCCTCCGTTCTTGTACTCCGCGGCCATGGCTGTCGCCCCGAAGGTGAGCGCCGCCATCTGCCCGAAGTTCAGGCCGTAGTACGAGAAGAGGACGGGGTCGAAGTCGGTACTGTCGGGCTCCGGGCGACCCAGCGTGGCGCAGACGAGGACGGTCAGCCCGGCTGTGGCCAGGAACACGGATATCAGCGACCCGACGAGAGAGCGCAGCGAGCGGACTTTGATCCACTCGGCGTGGAGAACCGCGGGGAACGACATGGCTCATACCTCCTGGTCGCGGTGGGGGTTTCCGGACATTGCGGACGCGAACTCCGCCTCGCCGGCTGTCAGGTCGAGGTAGGCCTGCTCCAGCGTGGCTTCCTCCGTCGCCAGTTCCAGGATCGGGATGCCTTCCGCCGCGGCGATCGGTCCCACGTCCTCGACCCGTGCGCCCTCGACTATCCAGCGGCCGTCCTCACCCTGGACGGGTGCGAAACCCCGGGAGGTGAGGACCGTGCGCAGACGGCCGCCTTCGGTGGTCCGCAGACGCACCCGCGGCTGGATGCGCGAGTCGATGAAGTCCTGCATGGCGGTGTCGGCGAGCAGCCGTCCCCGGCCGAGGACGACGAGGTGGTCGGCGAACGAGGCGGTCTCGTTCATCAGATGACTGGAGACCAGGACGGCCCGGCCCTGCCGTGCGAGCCCGCGCATCAACTCCCGTATCCAGATGATCCCTTCCGGGTCGAGTCCGTTGGAGGGCTCGTCGAGGATCAGCACCGCGGGATCGCCGAGCAGGGCCGCGGCGATGCCGAGCCGCTGGCGCATGCCGAGGGAGAAGGTCTTGACACGCCGGTCCGCCACACTGGCGATTCCCGCCTCTTCCAGCACCTCGTCGACACGGCGGACCGGTATGCGGTTGCCGGCCGCGAGGGCGCGCAGATGATTCCGCGCGGTGCGCGAGCCGTGAGCGGCCTGGGCGTCGAGGAGCGCGCCGACGTGGTGCAGCGGTTCGTCGTATTCCGCGTACGGGCGGCCACCGACGGTGGCGGTGCCGGAGGTCGGCCGGTCCAGGCCGAGCACGAGGCGCATGGTCGTGGACTTGCCGGCGCCGTTGGGGCCGAGGAAGCCGGTGACCCGGCCGGGCCGCACGCTGAACGTCAGGCGGTCCACGGCGCGGGTGGTTCCGTACTCCTTGGTGAGCTCTTGGACGTCGATGCTGGTCATGTCTCAACATTCGCCGTCGTGCCAGGTCCTGGGCCTCCCCCGGGCGGGGGGATCATCTCCCCCGCCCGGGGGAGCCGCGGCGATTCGGGCGCTGGCACGATGGCGACATGTTCCGCTTCCTCCGCCCGCTGGGCCGCTCCGTGACGTACACGCGATGGCTGCATCTGTCGATGCCCGTCGCCGTGTACGGCATTTGGCTGTTCATCGACATGGAAAAGCCCTATGTCCCCTTCCTCGCGCTGCTGTTGATAGGGCTGGTACCGGCCGTGCGCCTGGCCGAGGGCATACAGGTCCAGTTGCTCGTCGTGCCGAAGGAGCGTGGCCGGCACGACGCGACGGTCTCCGCTGCCCCGTCGGCCGTTTGGGCCGAGCGCTGGCGGACCGTCGCGTGGTTGGAGATCCGGCTGGCCCTCGCGCTGGTGACCATGGTGATATCGGTATGGCTCCCCATGATCACGTACGAGTTGCTGACCGCTCCCGCGGGCAGTGGGACGAGCGAAGTCCCCGTGCTGCGCGACATGGCACCGCACTGGTGGTGGTGGGTGCTCGCGCCGCTGCCCCTCCTCCTCATGCTCGGTTGCGTCACCGCCCTCGGAGAGCTGAATGCCGCCCTCGCGCGGCAACTCCTTGGCCCGTCGAAGGAGGAGCGGCTGACCGCCCTGGAGGAACGGACGGAGCAACTGCTCGAACGCAACCGGATCGCGCGTGAAATCCATGACTCGATCGGGCACGCCCTGACCGTCGCCGTGGTGCAGGCAGGCGCTGCCCGGACCGCGGGAGATCCGGCGTTCACGGCCAGGGCGCTGGCAGCGATCGAGGAGACCGGCCGGGCGGCACTGGACGACCTGGAGCGCGTCCTGCTGGTCCTGCGTGAGAGCGGGGGCCCGGTGGGACAGCGGCCGACGCTCGACGAGGCCGACCGGCTGCTCGAATCGGCGCGGGCGTCGGGGGCGAAGGTGGAGGTCGAACTGAGTGGCCCGCTGACCTCGGTGCCGGGCCCCGTCTCCAGGGAGGGGTACCGGATCCTTCAGGAGGCGCTGACCAATGTGCTGCGGCACTGTGGACCGGTGCCCGTGCGGGTGCGGATAGCGGTGTTGCGTGAGCGATTAGAGCTCGATGTGACGAATCCGCTGCCGGGTTCCGTACCCGGCGGACAGGGCGGCAGCGGGCTGCGCGGTATACGGGAAAGGGCGGCGCTGCTGGGTGGCGAGGCCCGTTCGGGTCCTCAGGAAGGAGAGTGGAGGGTGCGCGTCCGGCTACCGCTGGACGGCCTGCGCTGATGGGCCGCCCGGCAGGTCTTTGTTCGGGTCCCGCGGGCTTCGGTCCCGCCAGCCTCGGTGGTGCCGGTTTCGGTCCTGCCAGCTTCGGTCCTGCCGCGTAGGCCTAGGTGGCCAAGCGGGAGCCGGTGCGTGCGGCTGCCAGGCGGAGGAGGCCGGCGGAGGCGTGGGGTCCCCCTGGTGGAGCCAAGCCGAGACCTCCGGGGAGTCGTCAACCGGCGGCAGCACCGCAGACGTGCGTGCCGGCCCCGCGAGCCAGCCCCCGCGAGCCGGGCAAGATCCGAACACGCCCTAGGGTGGACGGATGCCGGTCACCGTTCTTCTCGTCGACGACGAACCCCTGGTCCGCGCGGGTCTGCGGGCCGTTCTGGAGTCCCAGCCCGATATCGAGGTGGTGGGCGAAGCCGCCGATGGCGCCGCCGTCATCCCGCTGGTGCGCCAGTTGCGCCCCGATGTGGTGGCGATGGATGTGCGGATGCCGCTGCTCGACGGCATAGAGGCCACCCGGGCGGTGCTGCGCACCGTGCAGAACCCGCCGAAGATCCTGGTGGTCACCACGTTCGAGAACGACGAGTACGTGTACGAGGCGCTGCGGGCGGGTGCCGACGGGTTTCTGCTGAAACGGGCCCGGCCCGCCGAGATCGTGCACGCGGTGCGGCTGGTCGCGGAGGGCGAGTCGTTGCTGTTCCCCGCGGCGGTCCGTGCGCTCGCGGCCGAGTACGGCAACCGGGAAGCGAAGGCGGCGCTGGACAAGGCGGCGCTCACGGAGCGTGAGGCGGCTGTTCTGCGGCTCATGGCGCGCGGGCTCAACAACGCGGAGATCGCCGCCCGGCTGATCGTCGGTACCGAGACGGTGAAGACGCATGTCAGCGCCGTCCTGGCCAAGTTGGGCGCCCGGGACCGGACCCAGGCGGTCATCGCGGCGTACGAGTCGGGTTTCGTGGCTCCCAGCTGATGCGTCTCCGTGACCATCCGCCACTCGCCGTCTACCTGACCAGCGAGTACGATCCGGCAGAAACGCGTACGAGCTGGGAGGACACACGTTGGGGCGGCTGACCGGCGGGGATCCCTCTCTGCTGCGGCGGATCAATTCCGCAGTGGTTCTCCATGCACTGCGTGGGGCGGAATCCCCCACGCTGACCGATCTCACCCGGATCACCGGTCTGTCGAGACCGACGGTCGAGGGTGTGGTCGAAGGGCTCATGGAGGGCGGTCTCGTCGTCGAGTCGGCTCCCGAGGAGGGTGAGGCGCGCCGCCAAGGGCGTCCCGCGCGCCGGTTCAGGTTCAGGGCCGAGGCGGGCCATCTGCTGGGCATCGAGATCGGCCCGCACCGGGTGGCGGCGCTGCTGTCCGGGCTCGACGGCCGGATCGTGGGCGCCGGGTCCCGCGAGGTGTCGGAGACGGCCTCCGCCGACGAGCGGCTGGAGAAGGTCAGGGCGACGGTCGCCGATCTGCTGCGGCGGGCCGGCGTGGCGCGCAGCTCGCTCCGCGCGGTCGGTGTCGGCAGCCCCGGCATAGTGGAGGCCGACGGCACCGTACGGCTGGGGACGGCACTGCCCGAGTGGACCGGTCTGCCCCTGGGCGAGCGGCTGCGGCGGTCGTTCCGCTGCCCCGTCCTGGTCGAGAACGACGCCAACGCGGCGGCCGTGGCCGAGCACTGGAAGGGGGCGGCGACCGACTCCGACGACATCGTCTTCGTCCTGGCGGGGCTGAGCCCCGGAGCCGGATCGCTGATAGGCGGGCGGCTGCACAGGGGCTTCGGCGGCGCGGCCGGCGAGATCGGCGCGCTGCATTTGCTGGGCCGCGACGTGACGCCGGAGAGGCTGCTGTCGACGACCGAGGAACCGTTGCACCCGTTGGACGAGCAGGCGGTCGCGGATGTGTTCGCCCTGGCCAAGCGGGGTGACAGCGGGGCGCAGGAAGCGGTCGAGCGGTTCATTCAGAGGCTGGTCCACGATGTGGCGGCGCTGGTGCTCGCGCTCGACCCGGAGCTGGTGGTCGTGGGGGGCTGGGCGGCGGGCATCGACGGGGTACTCGAACCCCTGCGGCAGGAGCTGGCGCGGTACTGCCTGCGTCCACCGCGGGTCGCCCTCTCGCTGCTCGGCGAGGCGGCGGTGGCGACCGGTGCGCTGCGGCTGGCGCTCGACCATGTCGAGGAGCAGTTGTTCGCGGTCGAGGGTACGGTGACGGCCCGCCGCTGAGCGGGCGAACGGGCAAGCGGCGGGCAAGCGGGCGGCCGGGTGAGCGAGCGGTGCGCCTGCCATTGGTCGGCCATGCCTGGCGAAGCCCGTGGTTGGCCTGGCCCCTCTGGGCGCCCCGAC
>NZ_JBJHPC010000272.1:0-9421 GCF_045257485.1 Streptomyces sp. YS-3
GTACGGCGGCACGGGGGCCCTCCTCGACGGCGGGTGCGGGGCGCGGGGCTCCCGCTCCCCGCACCATAGACGCCGCCTCAGCCCGGCAGGAGACCGCCCGGACGGGAGCGGACCACGGTACGGCGGCACGGGGGCCCTCCTCGACGGCGGGTGCGGGGCGCGGGGCTCCCGCTCCCCGCACCATAGACGCCGCCTCAGCCCGGCAGGAGACCGCCCGGACGGGAGCGGACCACGGCGGTCAGCGCCTCGGCGAGGATGCGTACGCCGTCCTCGGTGAGCACCGACTCGGCGTGGAACTGCATCGAGGCGAAGCCGGGGCCGCGCAGCGCGTGCACCTCGCCGGTGTCCGGGTCGCGGCTGACCTCGATGACGCCGAGCTCGGGGTGGGTGAGCTTGTCGTCGGCGCTGCGGGCGGCGAACGTGTTGTAGAAGCCCACCCGCTCGTACGCGCCGAACAGGTCGATCTCCTTCTGGACGCCCTGGTTGGGGGTGTCGCGGCGGGCCAGGCCGAGGCCGAGGAGGGTGGCGAGGACCTGGTGGCTGAGGCAGACCGCGACGAACGGGCGCCGCTCGTCGAGGAGCCGGGTCACGGCCGCCCGCAGATGGGCGATCTTGGGGTGGCCGGTCTCCCGGGGGTCGCCGGGGCCGGGGCCCATGACGACCAGGTCGTGGTCCTCGAAGCGGTACGGCTCGTCGAACCGGCGGACCGTCACCTCCACGCCCAGGGCGGCCAGTTCATGGCCGATCATCGCGGTGAAGGTGTCCTCCGCGTCGACGATCAGCACCCGGCGCCCGGCCAGCTCCTCGACGGGTGCGGCCCGCCCGGCGGGGTCGCGCAGCCAGAAGCGGGCGAGGCGGTCGTTGCGCCGCGCCAGCGCCTCGCGCACCCGCGCGTGCCCGGCGAACCGTCCGGCGGGACCCGGGCGGGGTGCGCCGCCCGCGCCCGCGTCGAGGGCGGCGAGGAGCCCCGCGGCCTTCGCCCGGGTCTCGGCGACCTCGCTCACGGGGTCGGAGTGGCGCACCAGGGTCGCGCCGACGCCGATACTCAGCCGCCCCTCGGCGCTGATGTCGGTGGTGCGGATGAGGATGGCGGAGTCCAGGGCGCGTCCGCCGTGCTCGTCGCGGCCGATGAGGGCCATGACCCCGCTGTAGTAGCCGCGTCCCTCCGGCTCGTACCGGGTGATCACCTTGCAGGCGCTCTCCAGCGGGCTGCCCGTGACGGTGGGGGCGAACATCGTCTCGCGCAGGATGTCGCGCACATCGTGGGAGGTGCGGCCCTCGATGAGGTACTCGGTGTGGGCGAGGCGCCCCATCTCCTTCAGGTACGGGCCGACGACCCGGCCGCCGCCCTCGCAGATCCGGGCCATCATCTTGAGTTCCTCGTCGACGACCATGTAGAGCTCGTCGGCCTCCTTGCGGTCGGCCAGGAACGCCATCACCCCGGGCAGGTCGGGGCCGACCGCCGGGTAGCGGTAGGTGCCGCTGACGGGGTTCATCACGGCGGTGCCGCCGCGCAGGCTGACATGGCGCTCGGGACCGGCGCCGACGAAGGTGCGCCCGCCGGTGTGCACCAGGAACGTCCAGTACGCACCGGACTCCCGCTCCACCAGCCGCCGGAAGAACGACAGGGCGCTGTGCGGGGTGTACGGCGTGATGTCCGCGACGAAGGAGCGCTTGATGACGAAGTTGGCTCCCTCGCCGCTGCCGATCTCGCGCTCGACGACCTCCCGGACGATCTCGGCGTAGCGGGCGTCGTCCACGTCGAAGCGGCCGTCGGCGAGGACGACCGGCTCGTCCGGCAGTCGCCGCAGGGCCTCGGCGAGCGGCAGTTCGCCCTGCTCGGCCACGGACATCACGAGCAGCGGCTCGCCGTCGTCGGTGCTGGTGAAGCCGCGCTCGGAGATCTGCCGGTACGGCACGACCGCCAGCACCTCGTGGCGGGCGCCCGGCCCGGCGGGCGCGTCCGGCACCGGGATCGCGGCCAGCGTGTCGACGGCCGTGACGTCGCCGAGCAGCACCTCCAGGACGTCCCGGCCGACCGTCTCGGGCCGGTACAGCAGGGCGTACGCGGCGGGATCCCGGTCCAGCACACGGCCGAGCAGGTCCCGGCCGAGCAGGTCCCGGCCGCGCGGGCCGCGGTCCAACGGGATGCCGTCCGGCGGGTTGCCGTCCAGCAGGCCCTGGTCCAGCGGGTCGCGGTCCGCCGGGGGCCGGTCGTCGCTCACCGGTGGGTCCCGTCCGCGGGGGCGAGCCCGGCCAGGACCGCCTTGGTGGTGGTGACCACCGCGCAGCGCCCGGCCGCGTACTCCAGGGCGAGGCGGTGGTGGCGCTCGGCGAAGTCCGCGACCGCGTCCGCCACCAGGAAGGGCTGGATGTCGTGGGTGAACGCCTCGACCGCCGACATCAGCACGCCCACGTGCGCGTACACCCCGCAGACCACCAGCTGGTCGCGGCCCGCCGCGCGCATCCGCGCCAGCAGGTCCGACCGGAAGAACGCGCTGTAGCGCCACTTGGTGAACAGCCAGTCGTCCGGGCCCGGTTCGAGCTCGTCCACGATCCGGCGGTCCTCCGGGGTGACCCCCATGCCCGGCCCCCAGAAGTCCTTCAGCAGCCCGCGCTCCCGCTCGCTCATCCCGCCGGGCTGGGCCGTGTAGGCGACCGGGATGCCCGCGGCGGCGCAGCTCTCGCGCAGCAGCACGGTGTTGCGCACCAGGGGGCCGCCGGGCGACTGGTCCGCGGGCAACGGCCGCAGGAAGTAGCGCTGCATGTCGTGGACGAGCAGCACCGCCCGGGCGGGATCGACCGTCCAGGCCGCGGTGTTCGCGGGGAGGTCGCCCTCGGCGGGCATCGGATACGGCTCGATGGTGGGCAGGCCCGCCATGGATCGTCCTTTCGCTGTGCCGGTACGGGTGCGCGGTCGGGTCAGCCGAGCCAGGACGAGGCCACCGTGAGCGCCTGGCGCGGGTTGAGCCGCGGATCGCAGAAGCTCGTGTACTTGTCGCCCACCTCGTGCAGCCGGTCCTGGTCGCCGACGCACTCGGTGACGTCGTCGGGGGTGGTCTCCAGATGGATGCCGCCCGCGGTGCCGCCCGCCGTGGTGACCGCGCGGTGGAACTCCACGACCTCCCGTACGACCGTCTTCACCAGCCGCGTCTTGAGTCCGTCGGGCCCGATGACGGTGTTGCCGTGCATCGGGTCGGTCAGCCAGATCACCGGGTGGCCCGCCGCGCGCACCGCCGCGACCAGCGACGGCAGCCGCTCCCCCACGGTGTCGGCGCCCATCCGGGCGATGAGGGTGAGGCGGCCGGGCACCCGTCCGGGGTCGAGCCGTTCGCAGAGCGCCAGCAGGTCCGCCGAGGTCATCGCCGGACCCACCTTGCACGCCACCGGGTTGGCGACGGCCGCGAGCAGCGCCACATGGGCGCCCTCGAGGTGCCGGGTGCGCTCGCCCACCCACGGCCAGTGGGTGGAGGTGAGCACCGGCCGGCCGTCGTCCCGGGCGCGCAGCGAGGGCAGTTCGTAGTCGAGCAGCAGCGCCTCGTGGCTCGTCCACACCGGGGCCTCGTGGCGCGCCCCGCGCCCCGGGCCGCTCCAGCCGAGCAGCTCCAGGATGCCGCGCGCGGCACGGTAGCCGGTCAGCATCCGGGTGGGGTCGGCGCGGCGCAGCTCGGGGTCGGGTTCGGGGGAGTTGACCATATGGCCCCGGTAGACGGGCAGTTCGACCCCGGCGACCGTCTCGGTCGGGCGGGAGCGGGGCTTGCCGTACTGGCCGGCCAGGCGTCCGACCCGCAGCACCGGCTTGTGCGAGGTCATCCGCATGACCCCGGCGAGCATGTCGAGCAGCCCCGTCTTGCGGGCCACGTCGCCGTGACCGCTCTCCGCCCAGTCCTCGGCGCAGTCGCCGCACTGCACGACCTGGACGCGTCCGGCGGCGACCTCGGCCAGCCGCGCGTGGAGGCGGTCCACGTCGTCCGCCTCGACGAGCGGCGGCAGCGCGGCGAGCTCGCGCCGCACCCGTACGAGTTCGGGGTGGTCCTCCCAGTCCGGTTGCTGCACCGCGGGCAACGAGCGGAGGAACGTGTGGACGCTGTTCACCTGATGCCTCCCTGCGTGGCGTGGCACCGCTCACCCGAGGTGCGGATCAGGAAGCGGCCGGACGCCGACTCTCGCGGACCGCGGGAGGAAAACCGAAGGGCGTATCACGGACTCCGTGACATGCGGGCGGAACATGGGCCGGACTTGACGGAGTGTCCCTCCCGGCCGGGTCGCTCCCGTGCCGTGTCCCTCCCGTACCGCGCCACTGCCGTACCGCGCCGCTCCCGTACCGATCCGCTCCCGTACCGCGCCGCTCCCGTACCCGCGAGAGGAAACGCCCCGCCCCCGGCGCCGGGGGCGCGGTGGTCCAGTCACCACCGGGGCGCACGGTGGCGCGTGGCGTCCCGCGGGGAAGGAGTGCGCGGGCGGGCCGGCAGTGGCGAGCCACCCACCCGGCGGCGCGACGGGGTGCCCCGTGCACCTCGCCCCTCCCCCGGGCCCCGGCCATTGTCGAAGGGGTGGCTCCGACCGGCCGCCCAGAGCTTCCAGGGGGTTCCCGTGAACGTTCCCGCCGGCAGTACGAGGCCCGCCCGACACCGTCCCGCCGCCGCGATGCAACGCACCTCACCCGCGGTGATGTACGAGCGCGAGTTCATGCTCAGGGACATGAGCAGCACGCTGTTCGCGTCCCTGCCCAGGCGGGACCAGCGCCACAAGGGGGAGCAGTATCTGCGCGGGCTGCTCACGGCGAAGGGGCGCCGCTCCATCCGCAACGTGGCGGCCTGCCTGGGCGATCCCACCCTGGAGCAGACCCTCCACCACTTCATCTGCAACTCCACCTGGGAGTGGCGGCCGGTGCGCGAGGCGCTGGCCTGCTGGCTCGGCCACCTCATCGCCCCGCGGGCCTGGGTGGTGCGGCAGACCCCGATCCCCAAGTCCGGCCGCCACTCGGTGGGCGTGGGCCGCGGCTTCGACCTCCACCGCAACCAGATGTTCCACGGCCAGCAGGCTTTCGGGGTGTGGTGCGCCTCCCCGGAGGCGGCGGCGCCGGTGAACTGGCGGCTGGTCCTGCCGGAGGGGCGGGGCGAGGATACGGCCCCGGGCGCGCCCGGCGGAAGGTACCGCGGCCACACCGGTGAGACGCCCGAGGAGTGCGCCACCACCGCGGCGCTGGACTTCGCGGACCTGCACGGCGCCCCGCTGCTGCCCGTGGTCCTCGATCTGCCCGCACGCGACCCGGACGCGGTGGTACGGCGGTTCGGCGCGGCCGGGGTGCCGGTGCTCGTGCGCGTCGGGGCGGAGGCCCGGTTCACCGTGGAGGAGCCCGCCCCGGCCCGGTTCGGCACGGGCGCGCTGCCCGCGCACCGCATCCTCGACTCGGTCCGGGGCCGCCGCCAGCGGGTCGGCGGGTTCGACCCGGCCGCCCCCTCGGGCGTACGGCACACCGCCGCGGTCAAGGTACGGGTGGGGCTGCCGGGCGGGACACCGGTGCCCCGGGACGCCCGCGAGGGCGCTCTGGCGCTGCTCGGGGAGTGGCGGCAGCCGCACGGGGCGCCCAGCGGACTGTGGCTGACCAACATGGGCGGGGTGCCCGCCGCCACGCTGCTGGGCCTGACCCGGCTGACCGACCGGGTCGGCCGGGACTTCGCCGAGCACGGGGACCGGGCGGGGCTGCGGGACTTCGAGGGGCGCTCCCTGCGGGGCTGGCACTGCCATATGACGCTCGCCTCGGCGGCCCACGCCCTGCACGTCCTGACCGCGCGCCGCGGGCCGGTGGAGGGCTACTTCCCCAAGGTGTCCTAGGACTACTTCCCCAAGGTGTCCTGAGGCCCCCCGGCGCTCTCCCGTCTGCCGGGCACCGCCTCGCGCCGGCGGCGCAGCACGTCCCGGGCGCGCAGCAGCCGTAACGCGAGCTGTGCCTCGGTGGCGCGCTCGGGCCGCTGCCAGCCGGGGCCGAGGAGCTCGGTGATGCGTTCCAGGCGGCGGGTGACCGTGTTGGGGTGGACGTGCAGACCGCCCGCCGCGCGGGTGGGGCTGCTGCCCGCGGCGAAGTACGCCTCCACCGTCTCCACCAGCCGCGTCATCCGCTCGGCGTCGTGGTCGAGGACCGGTCCGAGGACGGAGGCGACGAACCCGTCGACGTCCTGGTCGTCGGAGAGCAGCAGCCCGAGGAAGCCCAGGTCGTCGAGGGAGGCGGCGCTGCCCGCGCCGTCCAGCGCGAGCAGCGCGTCGAGGCAGCGCAGCGCCTCCTGGTACACCGGGGCCACCGAGGCGAGCGAGTCGGCGGGGCCCGCCGAGGCCACCGTGACGGGCTCGGCGAGGAGCGGCGACAGCTCGCCGGACACCGCGCGGGCGACGGCCGAGGCGTCGGCGCCGGGCAGCAGCAGCACGATGTCGCCGTCCTGCGCCTTCATCAGCCCCGAGCCGCGGTAGGCGTACGAAGACGCCCACACCACGGCCTTGCCGTGTTCCGCGCCCGCCGGCCGGGCCACCACCACGACGTGCGGCGCGTCCGGGTCCAGGCCCAGCTGCCGGGCCTGGCGGCCGAGTTGGTCGGGCGACTGCGTGGCGACGGCGGTGAGCAGGGTGTCGAAGAACTCCTCGCGGGGCGGTCCCTCGGCCCCGGCCGTGCTGCGCCGCACGGCGAGCAGCAGCGCCACCGCCTGCCCCACGAAGCCGAGGAAGGCCCGCTCGTCCTCGGTCGGCTCCCGCCCGTCCTCCGCCGCCTCCGGCCCGCCGGTCCGCAGCAGCACGAGGCCGGGCTCCCCGCCCGCGCCGACGGGCGCGGCCCAGACGCCGGGGGCGACACGCACCGGACCGCCCGCCGCGTGCGCCTCCAGGGCCGCTTCTCGTATCCGCCCCTCGTCGAGGTCCGGCGCATGACCGGCGCCCGCGAGGGTGCGCCCGCAGCCGTCGCTCACCACGAGTCCGGCGCCGAGCGCCGTGGCGGCGGCCTCGGCCAGCTCGTGCGGGTCCCCGCCGCCCAGCACCAGCGCGGCCAGCGCCGCCCGGGCGTCGGCGAGCTGCCGCAGCCGCGCGATGGCGGCCTCGGCGCGGACGCCGGCCGACTCCAGCGCGACGATCTCCTGCCGCGAGCGTTCCAGCAGCCGGGCCTTCTCCAGGGCGACCGCGGCGAAGTCCGCCAGGTACCGCATGACGCTGATCTCGTCGGGGGTGAAGTGCCGCACGACCCGGTCGGCTCCGTACAACGCCCCTATGGACGCACCGCCCTGACGGATCGGCACCACCAGGATGGCGTGCAGACCCTCGGCCCGGACGACCGCGTCGAGCTGCTCGCCGTGCGGGATGCGGTCGTCGTTGAGGTAGTCGGAGGTCCAGGCGGGCGCCCCGCTCTCGTGCGCCAGCTCACCGAGACCGCGGCTCCGCTCGACCACCAGCCCGATGTTGAGCGAGGTGGTGTCACCGTCCGAACTGTGGACGTACGAACCGCCGCCGGGCGTACGCAGACTGATGTACGCCATGTCGAACCCGAGCAGTCTCCGGGCGCGGCTGGTGATGACCTCCAGCAGGCTGTCGGGGTCGTAGGGGATGGTCATGTCGTGGACGGTGTCGACCAGGTCGGCCATCACCGACTCCCGTTGCCGGCGCTGATGACCGGAGGCCTGGATCTTCAGGGCGAGCCGGGTCGCCCTCTCCCACTCCTCCAGCGGGGCGGGCGGCAGTTTCTCGCGGCGGGCCCGGTCGAGCAGCTCCTGAAAGTGCCCCGGCGGCGCGTCGACGGCGAGCAGTTCCAGAACGACCAGGGCCGGGGAGTCCGATAACGCGTTGCCGTCCGCCATGCCGCCGCCCCCCATAGGCTCGGAAGAGGGCACGAGCCCCCATCGAACCTACGTTCCTCCGTAGGGCGGGTCAAGGGCAGGTCAAGGAGCTGACCAGCGCACTAGTCCGACTCGAGCGGGCGACGGGGTTGGTGCGTGCGGGGGACGGGGCCGCGGGTCACACGTAGATCGTGCCCCGGGCGAGGACGGCCCCGTGGCCGCCGACGTGCACCGCGCGGACCTTCTCCCCCGCACCCTCGACGTTCGCGTACATCGGGGACGGGCGGCCCATCTCGACGCCCTGGAGGATCTCCAGGTCCTGGCCGTAGGAGGCGAGGCCGTGGCGTGCCAGATGGATGGCGACGGGGCCGGCGGCGGAGCCGGTCGCCGCGTCCTCGACGACGCCGTACGCCGGGGAGAACATCCGAGCGCGCCAGTGCGTGCCGGAGCCCGCGAAGCAGTACGCCGACATGTCGGGGAAGGCGCGCAGCGCGTGGTGGTCCGGGGTCAGCGCGGAGAGCGCCGCGACGCTTCCCAGGCCGACGAGTACGTGCCGGGGCCCGTTGCGGTAGGCCTCGACGGGGGTGACCGAGGTGTCGAGCCCGAGGGCGGCGAGCAGCGCCCCGGCGTGCTCGTACGGCTCCCAGACGGGCACGGGCTGGGCCATCCGTACGGAGGTGGCGTCGTCGCCGTGGACCAGCTCGAAGGGGATCGCGCCCATGGCGGTCTCCAGGACCAGCCGGTCGGCCTTGCGCGGGCGCCCGACGGCGACCGCGGTGCCGAGGATCGGATGCCCGGCGAACGGCAGCTCGTTGACGGGTGTGAAGATCCGCACATGTGCGTCGCCGCCGTGCCGGGCGGGGAGCAGGAAGGTGCACTCGGAGAGGTTCATCTCCTTGGCGATCCGCTGCATCACCTGGGCCGGCAGATCCCCGGCGTCGAAGAAGACGGCGACCGGGTTGCCTTCGAGCGGGGTACGGGCGAAGGCGTCCACGACGGTGTACTCATGCATGGAACGGCGGCTCCTTGGGCGGGGCGCGGGCCGGGGTCGGGCGGGGGTTCATGTGGGGGCTCAGGTGGGGCTCAGGTGGGGATGCCCTCCCGCTTCACCACCGGGACGGGGATGCCCAGGGCGCGGAGCTGCTGGTTGGGGTTCATGAACTCCCGTTGCAGCTTGATCTTCCCGTTCTCGAACTCAAAGGAGTGGAGGAAGTGGTTCCGGTAGTACCCCTCGGGGTAGCCCGGGAAGAGGATCTTCCCCTCGCCGTCGCACTCCACCCAGAACCGGTCCGGATCCTGCGTCTCGAAGATCTCCACATTGATCCACGCCCAGTCGGGGAAGCACTTCAGCGACCACACGGCGTGCTCGCCGAGGGGGTCGCGCCCGCGGATGGCGATGGGCTCACCGGTGTCGGTGGTCCACAGACCGCCGACCCCGTCCTCGGTGAAGAGCAGATGACGCCGGAGCCGGTCCTCACCGCGGCAGTTCATGTACTGCTCGACGACGCCCCGATTGCTCCGCCGGACCTCGGCGGCGGCGTCGTCCTGGAACGTGTGCGACCGGGTGGTCTCGGACATGGCGCGGTCCTCCAAGTGCTGCGTCGGCG
>NZ_JBJHPC010000273.1:0-9415 GCF_045257485.1 Streptomyces sp. YS-3
GTGGGTGGGCCGGACGGGGGAGGTTCGACGCTCACGAGCTCTTCTCCCGGCGTTGGGGTCCCGCGGGGTGCGGGGCGTTCGGTGCGGGTCTCGGCCGAGGCCTCCCCCCGGGACCGGGCGCCGTCGCAGCACGGTGGGTACGGCGGTACACGGCCGGGCGGCCCGGCTCGCCCCTCGCGCTGTGCGCGCGACGAGTCCGGTATGTCCTCGACCCGCCCATTGTGTGCCCGGGGCCCGGCGGACCCGCAAGCTGACGCGGTCGGCCCCCCAGGAGGGGCGGACCGTCCCGGTGCTGCTTAGCGTGACAGGCGTGAGCCAGGACAAACCGCCCGATTCGTCCTCCGTGCGGGGACGCGCGCGCCACGGCTGGGTCGAGGCCCTCGTGGCGGTGCTGACCGGTCTGATCGCCATGGCCGTCGTCGCCGCCCTCGGGCTGCTCGCCGCCGGGGCCTCCGACCTGCCCGACAACGCCTTGCCGCAGGTGGTCGCCGCCGTGGTCGTCATGGCGGTCGGCGGCTCCGTCGACCTCAAGGGCGACGCCGGGGTGATCGGCGACACCGACGCGGGGCTGACCGTGCTCCCACTCTCCGTCACGCTCGTCGGCGCGCTGCTCATCGCCGCCGGGTTTCTGAGGCCGCTGCGGCACCGGGCCGTGGCGAGCACCCGCGAACTGGCCCTGTGGGCCGCCCGGGTGGCCGTGCTGTGGCTCCTGGCGCTCCTCGGCCTGTCCTTCCTCGCGCGTAAACGGTTCACCATCGGGCTCGGGAACGGCGCCATCGGCGACATCGGGGATCTGCTGGGTGCCACGCCCAGGGTCGGCTTCGAGACCGATGTGCCGCTCACCCTGCTCTTCGGGCTGCTCTGGCTGGCCGGACTGCTCTTCCTCGCCCTGGTGGTCTCCCGCAGGGCCCCGCTGCCCGCCCGGCTGCTGCGCTTCCAGGAGTCGGTGCGCCCGGCCGCGTTCGCGATGCTCGTGCTGCTGCTGGCGTATGTGGCGCTGGGCATTGTGGTGGGGCTGGTGGTGGCGGTGGTGCGCGGGCATACGGCCGAGACCTTCGCGGTGGTACTGCTGGGCCTGCCGAACCTCGCCTGGCTCGCCTTCACTCTCGGGCTCGGCACCTCCTGGGAGGGCCGGGTGGACGGGCCGTTCGGGCTGCCCATGCCGCACGTACTGGACCAGGTGCTGCGTACGCCCGACATCTCCACCCTGAATCTGCGCACCCTCGCGGACTACGACGGACGGGTGTGGTGGCTGCTCGTCGCCGCCGCCGTGCTGGTCCTGGCCGCCGGGTTCCTGATGGCGGTCCGCTCGCCCGCCCGGATCCCGGCGTGGCGGCACGCGCTGCACATGGCCCTGGCGCTCGCCCTCACCGTGCTCGCCGTCTGTCTGCTCTCCCGGATCTCCGCGCACTACGGCCTCTCGCTGCTCGGCATCGGAGACCTCGGCGGCGGTCTGTCGGGCCGGGTGTCGCTGACGCCGCGGCTGTGGACGGGGCTGGGCTTCGCGGTGCTGTGGGGGCTGGTGGCGGGATCGCTCGGCAGTCTGCTCGCCCGGCGCGTACGGCGGCGCGGCGAGGTGGAGCCGGCGGTGCCGCCCCCCTCGGAGGGCTCTCCCCAAGAGCCCTCCGGCTGACGCTCACCCCCCGCCCGGGAACACCGGGCGGGCCCACTCGGGCGGTTCGGGCGGCGGCCCCGGCGCACCGGCCACCACCCGCAGGTCCACCCGCGTCGGCGGGTGCCCTCCCGGTCCCACGCCCTTCGCCGCCGCGCGCAGCGCGGCCACGAACGCCAGGCACGAGTCGTACCGGTCGTCCGGGATCTTCGCCAGCGCCTTCGCCATCACCCCGTCGACCCCGGCGGCGATGTCGGGGCGCCGCTCGGTCAGCGCGGGCGGCTGGTCGTACTGGTGCGCCCACAGCAGCGCCATGTCGTCGTCGCGCTGGAACGGCGGGGTGCCCGCCATCGTCTCGTAGACCACGCACGCGAGGCTGTAGACATCGCAGCGGCCGTCCACCGGGCGGCCCGAGATCTGCTCGGGCGCCACGTAGTCGAGGGTGCCGACGAACTGGCCGACCGTGGTGAACCCGGTCAGCGACAGGGACTTCTTCGTCAGGCCGAAGTCGGTGAGGTAGACGTGCTCGGGGTGGTCGCTGTCGGTGCCGGGCGCCACCAGGATGTTGCCCGGTTTCACATCGCGGTGGACGAGGTCGTGCTCATGGGCGGCGTCCAGCGCGGACGCCACCTGGGCGGCGATCCGGGCCGCCGTCGCGACCGGCAGCGGGCCCTCCTGGTCGAGCAGCGCCCGCAGATCGCGCCCGGCGACGTACCGCATGGCGATGTACAGGACACCGTCGGTCTCCCCGGCCTCGAAGACGGGCACGATGTGCGGATGGTCGATCGCGGCGGCCACCCGCGACTCATGGGTGAAACGCCTGCGGAACGTGTCGTTGCGGGCCAGTTCGGGGGCGAGCAGCTTCAGCGCGACCGTCCGCTCCAGACGCAGGTCGCGGGCCCGGTACACCACCGCCATCCCGCCCCGCCCGACCTCCCCCTCGATGCGGTACCCGGCGATCCGCCGTCCGACGAGGTCGGAGGGGCGTCCGGCGTACAGGTCGCTCTCGGGTGCCATCAGGTGTCACCGGACCACGCGCGGCTGCCGTCCACGCCGTCGGGGTACGGCCCGCCGCCGTCCGGGCCGACCACCCGCGTCGCGTCGGCAGGTCCCGGGCCGCCGGCCGGGGAATCGGCGCTCGCGCGCGCCGCGGACGGTGGCGCGGAGGCCGCGAAGGTGCTCAGCCGCGTCCCGTCGCAGTACACCCACCGCTCGTGCTCCGCGTCGTACAGCCACACCGCCTCGCCGTCGACGACGATGCCCGCCCGCAGCCCGTGGGTGCGCCGCCGGAACGTCTCGCCGTCCAGGCGCCCGGCGGCCAGGTCCTCCGCCGCGCCCCGGTAGCGGTTCAGCATGTCCTGGACGCGGGCGAGGAGCGGGCGCGGATCGGCCGTACGGGCCAGGGGCGCGCCCGCGGCCGGCGGCCCCTGCGGGACGGTCACCAGGAGGCGGCCGTCGACCCAGGCCGACCAGGAGTTGGCGCACAGGATGCGGGCCCAGTCGCCCCGCCGGTCGATGAGCTGCACCGGCAACAGCGCGTCCAGCGGCACCGTGGGGCGCCCGGTGTCCGGGCTCTCCCAGGCGGCGAGCCCACCGGGAGGGACGACATGGGTGGGACGGAAGTCCACGGGAGTGCTCATCGGGGCCGCCTACTTCCGCATCACGGCGGGCTCGTGCCGCCGCAGCAGCCGGGCGACCGCGAAGCCGAACAGCACCGACAGGGCCACCAGCATGCCCATGTCGAGCAGCCACACGCCCGCGTCGTGCCGGAAGAGCGGATCCCCGGTCAGTTCGCCCGGCACGATCCTGGACAGCCCGATCGTGCCCGCCATCCCGCCGAGCGCCCATCGGGAGGGCACCAGCCAGGCCAGCTGCTCGATGCCCGGTACGCCGTGCAGCTTCAACAGGGCGCCGCAGAAGACCACTTGGACGATGGCGAGCAGCACCAGCAGCGGCATCGTCACCTCCTCCTTGCGCACCAGCGCCGAGACGAGCAGGCCGAGCATCATGGCCGTGAAGGCGAGCAGGGCCACCGCCACCGTGATCTCCACCAGCGGCGGCATGATCACACCCTTGCCGCCCGGCGCGTTCAGTTTGACGCCGAAGAGGGCCACCAGGGTGAGGACGACGGCCTGCAGGACCGTGATCGTCCCCAGGACCACCACCTTGGACAGCAGATACGCCGATCTGGACAGCCCCACGGCCCGTTCGCGCTGGTAGATCACGCGTTCCTTGACCAGTTCCCGTACGGCGTTGGCCGCGCCGGTGAGCACACCGCCGACACACAGGATGAGCAGCGCGTTCATCGCCGTCTCCTGGGTCAGCCTGCCGCCCGCGAGGGCCCGTGCCATGGCGCCCATGACGAAGGGCAGCGCGATCATGATGGCGAGGAAGGTGCGGTCGGCGCCGAGCGCCGCCGCGTACCGGCGCACCAGGGTGTTCAGCTGGGCGCCCCGGCTCTGTGCCTTGGGCGGCCTGCCGACGACCCGGGCGGCGGCGCCCGGGCCCAGGTGCGGCTGGGTGCTGGAGGCGACCACGTACCGCTGGTGGAAGCGCGAGCGGGCGTAGTCGCCCGCCCAGTCCCGGTCGCGGTCCCGCTCGAAGGCCTCGAACGCCTCCGGCCACTCCGCGAAGCCGAAGAAGTCCAGGGTGTCGCGGGGCGGTCCGTAGTACGCGATGTGCCCGCCGGGCGCGAGGACGAGGATGCGGTCGCAGACGTCGAGGCTGAGGACGCTGTGGGTGACCACGATGACGGTGCGGCCGTCGTCCGCGAGGCCGCGCAGCATGTGCATCACCGAGCGGTCCATGCCCGGGTCGAGGCCGGAGGTGGGCTCGTCGAGGAAGAGCAGCGACGGCTTGGTCAGCAGCTCCAGGGCGACGCTCACACGCTTGCGCTGGCCGCCGGAGAGGCTGTGGATGGACTGGTTCGCGCGCTGTTCGAGGCCGAGCTCGCCGATCACCTCGTCGACCCGGGCGCGGCGCTCCGCCTTGGCGGTGTCCTGCGGGAAGCGCAGCTCGGCGGCGTAGCCCAGGGCCCGGCGCACGGTGAGCTGGGCGTGCAGGATGTCGTCCTGGGGGACGAGCCCGATGCGCTGGCGCAGCTCGGCGTAGTCGCGGTAGAGGTCGCGGCCGTCGTAGAGGACCGTGCCCCGGTCGGCGGGGCGCAGCCCGGTCAGGGCGTTGAGCAGGGTGGACTTCCCG
The DNA here is from genome assembly GCF_045257485.1 of Streptomyces sp. YS-3. Taxonomy (NCBI): domain Bacteria; kingdom Bacillati; phylum Actinomycetota; class Actinomycetes; order Kitasatosporales; family Streptomycetaceae; genus Streptomyces; species Streptomyces sp. YS-3. Next base: position 4,814 of record NZ_JBJHPC010000273.1, read on the forward strand.
GCGCCGCTCGGGCCGACCACGGCGAGCAGGCACTTCTCGCCCACCGGGAAGGAGACCTGGTCGAGGAGGGTCTTGCGGCCCCGGTCGACGGCGACCGTGAGGTCCTGGACGTCGAGCGAGACCTCGCCGGTGTCCACGTACTCCTGGAGCTCGTCCCCGACCAGGCAGAACGCCGAGTGGCCGACGCCGACGATGTCACCGGGGGAGACCGCGGCGCGGTCGACGGGCTGGCCGTTGAGGAAGGTGCCGTTGTGGCTGCCGAGGTCGACGATCTCGTAGCCGCCGTCGGGGCGGGCGCGCAGTTCGGCGTGCCGGCGCGAGACGATCAGGTCGTCGACGACGAGGTCGTTCTCGGGGGCGCGGCCGATCCGTACCGTCCTGGCGGGCAGCGGCCGTACCGAGGTGGGCCGGCGGAAGGCGCCGGTCGCGGACGGCATGGACACGGCGGACAGCCGCTCGGGCGGGCGGACCCGCGGCGGGGCGCGCCCCACCAGTACGGCGCGCGGGCCGTCGGCCGGGCTGCCGAAGCGGATGACGCTGCCGGGGCCCACACCCCACTCGTGGACGCGGCGCCCGTCGGCATACGTTCCGTTGGTGCTGCCCTCGTCCTCGACCGTCCAGTGGTCGCCCGCGGCGCGCAGCACCGCGTGGTGCCACGAGACGCGGGCGTCGTCGATGACGATCTCGCTGAGGGGGTCGCGCCCGACGTGGTAGTCCCGGCTCGGACTCATCACCGTGGAGCCGGTGTCGGTCTCCAGGACGAGTTCGGGCGCTGTCGGCGCGGCAGACCGCTCTCCCATGGGTGGAATTCTACCTATTGGTCCGTTGGTGTGCCTGGTGATGAGCGAGGCCCCACCGCGATGACCTCCCCTTCACCGCCTCGGCCGTGCCCGCCCCCGGCGCGTCCCGGGGGCGGGCACCGCGTCCTCAGCCGGGCTCGTCCCCGGGCGGCAGGTGCGAGGTCGGAGGGGCCTCGGCCGCCGGGTCGAGGATGCGGTTGAGGAAGTTCCGGGTCCGCTCCTCCCGCGGGGCGCCCACGACCTGCGCGGCCGGACCCTCTTCGACGACGACACCGGCGTCCATGAACACCACCCGGTCCGCGACCTCCCGGGCGAAGCTCATCTCATGGGTGACCACCATCATCGTCATGCCCTCGCCGGCGAGCATCCGCATCACCGCCAGGACGTCCCCGACCAGCTCGGGGTCGAGCGCCGAGGTCGGCTCGTCGAAGAGCATCACCTCGGGGCCCATGGCGAGCGCCCGGGCGATGGCGACGCGCTGCTGCTGGCCGCCGGAGAGCTGCGCCGGATACGCGCCGGCCTTCTCGGCGAGCCCCACCCGCTCCAGGTTCTCGCGGGCCACGGCGGCGGCCTTCGCCCTGTCCCGGCGCAGCACCCGGCGCTGCGGCAGGACCAGGTTCTCGGTCACCGTGATGTGCGGGAAGAGGTTGAACTGCTGGAAGACCATGCCGATACGGCGGCGCACCGCGTCGATGTCGACGTCCAGGTCGGTGACCTCGGTGCCGCCGACGAACACCTGGCCCGCGCTCGGCTCCTCCAGCAGGTTCACACAGCGCAGCAGCGTCGACTTGCCCGACCCCGACGGGCCGATGACGCACACCACCTCGCCACGGGCGACCTCCAGGTCGATCCCGCGCAGCACCTCGTTGTCCCCGAACGACTTGCGCAGCCCGCGGATCTCGATCTCGTTCTGTGGCATCGCTTCCTCACCTCGCCCGGTCGGCACGGGCTTCGAGGCGGCGCACCACGAAGCTCAGCGGCACGGTCACCATCAGGTAGCAGAGCCCAGCGACCAGGATCGGGGTGGAGTTGGCGCTCTGGCTGGCCAGGTCCCTGCCGTACTTGGTCAGCTCCCGCTCCTCCAGGGTCACCCCGAGGAAGAGCACGAGCGAGGAGTCCTTGAAGAGCAGCACCAGTTCGTTGGTCAGGGGCGGGATGACGATCCGGAACGCCTGCGGGATGATCACCGACACCATGGCCCGGGCGTGCGAGAACCCCAGCGAGCGGGCCGCCTCCATCTGGCCCCGGGGCACGGCCTGGATGCCCGCCCTGATGGTCTCGGCCATATAGGCCGCGGCGACCAGACCGAGCCCGAGGGCGACCTTGCCGTACGTACCGCCGGGGATCTCCGTGCCCGGGAAGGCCAGCGGGACCGCCACCCCCACGAAGATGAAGATCAGCAGGGCGGGCAGCCCGCGGAACAGCTCGATGTAGATGCCCGCCACCCAGCGGTAGGGCGCCACCGACGAGAGCCGCATCAGCGCGACGACCAGACCGAGCACCAGGCCGAAGACGAAGCCGGAGAGCGTGTACACCACGGTGTTGCGCAGCGCGATGGTGATGATCTCCGGGAAGAGCTTCGCGACGAGGTCCTTCTGCGCGAACTGGTTCTGCAGCCGGTCCCAGTCGGCCAGCAGCCCGATGGTGACCAGCACCGCCACGAAGACCGCGTACTGGATGCCCTGCGAGACGCGCCTTCGTTGACGCCTCGTCAGGCGGGAGGTCACGACTGGACCTTGGGCAGCGGACCGATCCACTCCTCGTAGATCTTCTTGTACGTGCCGTCCGCCTTGGCATCGGTGATCGCCTTGTCGATGGCGGCGAGCAGCTTGCTGTTGCCCTTCTTGACCGAGAAGCCGTACCGCTCGCCGGTCGCGATGTTCTCCACCAGGGCGAACCGGTCGGCGTTGGCCTTGTCCTTGAGCCAGCCCTGGACCACCGGGTAGTCGATCACCACGGCGTCCACCTGCCCGGTGCGCAGACCGTTGAGTACCGCGTCGGAGCTCTCGAAGGCGACCGGGTTGAAGCCCTTGCCCGTGGCGTAGCTCTCGCCGGTGGTCTCGGCCTGCGCGCCGAGCTTGCGGCCCTTGGCCTTGACGTCGGCGAGCGAGGTGATGCCGCTCTTCTTGGTGACGAGGAGTGCCTGGGTGGCGTCGAAGTACGGGACGGAGAAGTCCACGTTCTTCTTGCGCTCGTCGGTGATGGTCATACCGGCGGCGGCGAGGTCGCACTCGCCGGAGTTGAGGAAGGCACCGGTCTTGAAGTTCTCGAACGGAGTGTCGAGGATCTTCTGTTCGACCTTGAGGTTCTTGGCGACGAGGTCGATCAGGGACACGTCGAAGCCCACGACCTTGCCGTTCCGCTCCGACTGGAACGGCGGATACGGCAGATGGGTGCAGGTGGTCAGCTTGCCCTTCTTGACCACCGGCACCCCGCCGGCGGCCTCCCCGGCGCCGTCCCCGCCCGAGGAGCAGCCGGTGGCGACGAGCAGCAGTCCTGCCGCGGTGGCTGCGGCGGTGGTCAGATTGCGGATACGGTGAGCCGTCCTGGTCACGGTTGACCTCCATCGGTACGGGGGTGGCTGAGGAGCGGAACCGTTCAGCCATGATCGTATGAGACTGGGGGTGACTTCGCCCCCGAACGCGGCAGGCGCGCCGATGACGTCGTCCGGGACACCCGCCTGCCGGGGCACCGGCCGACGGAGTTCCGGGACGCGGGTCAACTTGGCCATCTAGGCTGATCATTGACCGTTCCACCAGGCCCCAGGAGACAACGCCCGTGACCGAGAACCCGGCCCACCTCGACGCTCCCGAGCACGTTCGGAGCAGAATCAACACCTCCCAGCCGCACACGGCCCGGATCTGGAACTACTGGCTCGGCGGCAAGGACAACTACGAGGTCGACCGCGCGGTCGGCGACCAGATCCGCGAGCTCCACCCCGGCATCGGCGACTACGCCCGCGCGGACCGGCTCTTCCTCGGCCGCGCCGTGCGCCACCTGGTGGCCGACCGGGGCATCCGGCAGTTCCTCGACATCGGCACCGGCCTGCCCACCGCCGACAACACCCACGAGGTGGCGCAGAGCATCGCGCCCGAGTCCCGGATCGTCTACGTCGACAACGACCCGCTGGTGCTGGCCCACGCCCGCGCGCTGCTGACCAGCACCCCCGAGGGCCGGACCGACTACCTCGACGCGGATCTGCGCGATGTGGACAGCATCCTGGAACACGCCTCGAAGACGCTGGACTTGAGCCGGCCCGTCGCGCTGATGCTCCTCGGCGTGGTCATCTTCATCGAGGACGACGACCAGGCGTACGGCCTGGTGCGCGACCTCATGGAGCGGCTGGCCCCCGGCAGCTTCCTCGTCCTGTCGCACACGGTGACCCACCCCGGGATGCCGGACGTCGACCAGGCGGTGGCGTTCTGGAACGAGCACGGCACCCCCAAGCTCACCCAGCGCACCCCTGAGCAGACCGCCCGCTTCTTCGACGGGCTGGAGCTCCTGGAGCCCGGTGTGGTCTCCTGCTCGCGCTGGCGGCCCGAGAACCCCGGAGCCGAGGGCGAGCCGGCCGAGGTGGCGATGTTCGGCGGTGTGGGCCGCAAGGCCTGACCTGCGCCGGAGCCGTCTCCTGGGACGACGATGACTCCGCCTTTGCCATTGCGGGGACCTCCCGCCGGGATGTCCCCGCAATGCGCACTTCGTCACCCGGGCGGCTTCACCGCACCTTGGGGCAAGGTTGACCAACACACGGACGGATCGGGAAGGTTGCGGACGTAGGTTCGGCCGCATGGCCCCCACCCCC
>NZ_JBJHPC010000274.1:0-9412 GCF_045257485.1 Streptomyces sp. YS-3
GGGGGCGAAGTGGTCGTACCGGGTGGAGGAAGGCCGCTGCGTCCCGGCGAAGTAACGCCCCCGGGGCGCAGCCCCGGCCCCCTTTCCGGGGCTGCGCCCCGGGCCCCTCTTCCGCCTGCGGACCGTGGAGGGTTGCCCGCGCAGTTCCCCGCGCCCCTAGGCAGTTAGGGGCGCGGGGAACTGCGCGCTCAGCCACAGACAACCCGCAGACGACCACCGGGCCCTGAAGGGGCGCGGGGAACTGCGCGATCAGCCCGCCACACACCCGCAGACGAACCCCGGGCCGAAAGCGGGACCACAGACGGCTGAGGCACAAATCCGGTTCGCCGCCCGCCCGAGGGCTACGCGTCGAGGCCGATCGCGAACGCCGCCTCCAGGTCGTGCTGGGAGTACGTCCGGAAAGCCACATGCGTGTCCGTCACCTCCACGCCCGGGATCTTGCTGATCCGGCCGGGGATGATGTCCGCGAGGTCGTCGTGGCGGGCCACCCGGACCAGGGCGATCAAGTCGTAGGTGCCGGTCACCGAGTACACCTCGCTGACGTTCTCCAGCGACGCGATCGACTCCGCGATCTCGGGGATCCGGTCCACGCTGGTCTTGATGAGCACGATCGCGGTGATCACGGCTGGTTCTCTCCCTCGGTGGCGGCCGGCACGGAAGGCTTCGGCCGTTTCGGTCGTTTCACTCTAGCCGTCCGGCGGAACCGGACCCAGGCGTAGAGAAAGCCCAGGCCGAAGCCGACGAGATGGGCCAGGTAGGCCACTCCGGGCCCGGCCGGAGCGGCCCGTACGGCCAGCCACTGGAGCACGAACCAGAACACCAGCACCGGCGCCGCCGGGAAGCGCAGCGGCAGGAAGAAGAGGAACGGGAAGAGGCTGGTGACCCTGGCGCGGGGGAAGAGACAGAGGAAGGCGCCCAGGACGGCGGAGATCGCCCCGGACGCGCCCACCAGCGTCTGGTCGGAGGCCGCATGCGCCACCGCGTAGGCGAGCAGGGCGAGGTAGCCCGCGCCGAGGTAGAAGAGCGCGAAGCCGATCCTGCCCATGCGCTCCTCGGCCATCACGCCGAAGACGTGGAGGAAGAGCATGTTTCCCAGCAGGTGCAGCCAGTTGCCGTGCACGAAGAGCGCGGTGAGGGGGGTGAGGAGCGCGCCGGGGTCACCGGCCGTGAGTTCGTTCGGGACGACACCCCACCGGGCGAAATACGTGCTCTGGGCGGCGAGCAGCGCGTCGCCGGTCCCGTACGAGGGATTGAGGCCCGAGACGGGGCTGACGAGGAAGACCAGGCCGCAGGTCGCCAGCACGGCGTAGGTGACCACGGGGCCCCGCACCACCGCCGCCCGTACGGCGCTCGGCTTGATCATGAACAGAGCATGGCGTACCGGGACCGAACGGTACAGACCGCCTCGCCGTGCCGGGGGATACCCGGTAGGCCGTAGGGTTACGGGCAGTACATCCGCAGTTCGACGGCGCACCGCGAGATCCCCGACCACATCTTCGATACGTAACCGTGGAAATCCGTGGAAATCCGTGGAAAGAGGACAGCATCACATGACGAGCGTTCCCCAGCCCACCGCCACCACGCGGTGGCGCTGCACCCTCTGCGGCAATCTGACCCGCTTCGACGTCACCCGTTCGTCCAAGGTCGTCGAGTACGTCCATCTGGACCTCGCCGGAGAGCCGAAGGTCGAGGAACGCGAGGTGGTCAGTGAGACCATCGAGTCGGTGCGCTGCCGCTGGTGCAACGCGGTGGACCAGATCGAACTGGTGGACAGGCCGGGCGCCGGCTCCGAGTGAGCCGCCCCGGTGAGTGACGGACGACAGTTGAGGTGACGGATCGTGGAGCATGCAAGCGGTGCCGAACCGGCCGGTGCGGCCGGTGACGGCCCCGCCGAGGTGCTCGACCGACCGCTTCCCGAAGGGGTGCGGCGCAGGGTCGTCGCGCTGGTCTCGGACGCCTTCGGCGGGCTGACCGTCGCCGAACTGCCGTCGCAGTTGCGGCAGTACGCCCGTTTCACCCCGACTCGTCGTGCCAAGTTCGCCGGCAACGCCATGGCCGCGGCCCTGGAGTCCGACCCGGTCTTCCGGCAGCGGATCGGGGAGCGGTTCAAGGAGGGGCAGCCGGAGCTGGCGGGCGCGCTGGAGTCCGGCGCGCCGCCCGCGGCGGCCGACCCCGTGGACGTCGCCGCCGCCGCGTACGTCCTGCGCCCCACCGGCTGGGTGAAACTGGTCGCGGCGGCCGGCGAGGAGGCCCAGCGAGCGGACGCCGAGCGCGCCGACGAGGAGGGCCGGCGCGAGCTGGAGCGGCTGCGGGGCGAGCTCGCCGAGGCGCACGAGCGGCTGCGCACCGAGCAGGAGGAGCTGCGCGCCGACCTGGCCGCGGCCCGCAAGGAGGCCGAGGCGCTCCAGCGCAAGCTGCGCAGCGCGCTCAGCGACGTCAAGCGTGGCGAGGCCGCCCTGCGCAAGGTCACCGGGGAGATCGACGGCATCAGAGCGGAGGCGGCGGCCCGGGTGGCCGCCGCCGAGAGCGAGTCGCGGCGGATCAGGACCCGGCTCACCGAGGCCGAGGCGTCCGTCGAGGCGAGCCGCCGCGCGGTGCGCGAGGGCCGCTCGATCGAGGACATGCGGCTGCGGCTGCTGCTCGACACGGTCCTGGACGCCGCCTCCGGGCTGCGGCGTGAACTCGCCCTGCCCCCGGCCTCGGTGCGGCCCGCCGACACCGTGGAAGCGGTCGAACCGGGGCAGATGACCCCGAAGGACATCGCGGCCCGCGCGCTCTCCGAGACCGATCCCGCGCTTCTGGACCAACTGCTCGCGCTGCCCCAGGTACATCTGGTGGTGGACGGCTACAACGTCACCAAGACCGGCTATCCGACGATGCCGTTGGAGAAGCAGCGGCTGCGGCTGCTCGGCGGTCTCTCCGTGCTCGCCGCGCAGACCGGCGCCGAGGTGACCTGCGTCTTCGACGGCGCCGAGCTGGCCGCGCCGGTGCTGCTGGCGCCTCCCCGTGGCGTACGGGTGCTCTTCTCCAAGCCCGGGGTGACCGCGGACGAGCTGATCCGCCAGCTGGTACGGGCGGAGCCGTCCGGGCGGCCGGTGGTGGTCGTCTCGACCGACCGCGAGGTGGCCGACGGAGTGGCCAAGGCCGGCGCGCGTCCGGTTGCGTCCGTCATGCTCCTGAAGCGGCTTTCGCGCGTCTAGCAACTCCTGCGTTCAATGCCCGAATTCGGGTGATCAGTTCCCAGCGCTCTGTCAAGTGCCCATTACTACGCGTGGGATGACTGTAAAGAATCCTCCTTTCGACCGAGTTTTTTCCTATCAGGATTTGAACTGATCACAGGGGGGTCACTAGGGTCGGCTCGAACCTTCACGCGGTTGATCACTCGTCCGGGTGGCCGTGGAGGTACCGCCGAGTCCTTCGCTGTTCGGCGCTGAGGAAGAAGGAGCTCGCCTTCGTGGCGTCCCACCGTCGACCCAAGCCTGCGAGCCGCACCCGCGTGACCGTGCTCACCGCAACCGCCGCCGCAGCCGTCGCTCTCACGTCCCAGGCCGCGCACGCGGACCCGAAGCCGTCGAAGAGCGAAGTGAAGTCCAAGGTCGACAAGCTCTACGACGAGGCCGAGCAGGCCACCGAGAAGTACAACGGCGCCAAGGAGAAGCAGGACCAGCTGGAGAAGCAGGTCGGCGCGCTCCAGGACAAGGTGGCACGCGGCCAGGACGAGCTCAACAAGCTCCGCGACGGCCTCGGTTCGATGGCCTCGGCGCAGTACCGCTCGGGCGGCATCGACCCCTCGGTCCAGCTCTTCCTCTCCGCCAACCCGGACGACTTCCTGGACAAGGCGTCCTCCCTGGACCAGTTGAGCGCCAAGCAGACCGAGGCGCTCCAGAAGATCCAGGAGAAGCAGCGCAGCCTGGCGCAGCAGCGCAAGGAGGCCCAGGACAAGCTGAAGGACCTCGCGGACACCCGCAAGGAGCTCGGCAGCAAGAAGGCCGAGACCCAGTCCAAGCTCGCCGCCGCGCAGAAGCTCCTCAACTCGCTGACCGCCGCCGAGAAGGCGTCGCTCGCCTCCGACGACGCGCGCGCGAACCGCGCCAACGAGCGCGTCGACCTCGGCCACGAGGCCCCCGCCTCCGGCCGCGGCGCCGCGGCCCTCGCCGCCGCCCAGACGCAGATAGGCAAGCCGTACGTGTACGGCGCCACCGGCACCGCCTCGTTCGACTGCTCCGGACTCACCTCCTGGGCCTACCGCCAGGCGGGCGTCTCCATCCCGCGTACCTCGCAGGCCCAGGCCGGCGCGGGCACCCAGATCGGCCGCAGCCAGCTCAAGCCGGGCGACCTGGTGCTCTTCTACGGCGACCTGCACCACGTCGGCCTGTACGCGGGCAACGGCCAGGTGCTGCACGCGCCGAAGCCGGGAGCCGTCGTCCGCTACGAGGCGATGGACAACATGCCGTTCCAGTTCGGCGTCCGCATCGCCTGACGCCGGGGGCCCCGCGGCCCTCGTATAACAACTCGGTTGCCACCGCCCTCCGAACGGGCGAATTCCGGCAACTCGCGCTGACGCCACGCCCCGCCGGTGACCTGTGATCTCCGGCGGGGCGTCACTTTGCGTACACGTCCGGGTCTTTGGACCCCGTGTGGTCGTCCGACTACTGTCCGGCGTGCGGTTCCCCCGTGATCGTCCAACTCGTCGCCCACCGGGGCGGCAGGGGCCCGCACCAGCGGAAGGAGTGCGGCTTCCCGTGGCGTCCCATCGCCGTCCCACGCAGTCCGGGCTCTCCCAGAGCACCCGGGTCACCGTCCTGTCCGCCGCGGCGGCCACCGCGGCGGCGGCCTTCGCGGCCCCCGCCGGCGCCGAGCCGGCCGGCACCGGCAAGGAGCGCGTCGACCGGCTCTTCGCCCAGGCGGAGGAGGCCACCGAGCAGTACAACAAGGCGGACGAGCGCGCCGACCTCCTGCGCGAGCAGGTCAGGAACGCGCAGGACAGCGTCGCGCGCGGCCAGGAGCGCATCAACCGGATGCGGGGCGCGCTCGGCGCGATCGCCGGCGCCCAGTACCGCTCGGGCGGCATCGACCCCTCGATCGCGCTGCTGCTCTCCGAGGACCCCGACTCGTATCTCGACAAGGCCGCGGCCCTCGTCCGGATCGGTGAGCGCCAGAGCGCCGAGCTGCGCGAACTCCAGCAGGAGCAGCGGCGCATCGGCCAGCAGCGCACCGAGGCCACCCGCAAGCTCGCCGAGCTGGAGCGCAGCCGCGTGGAGGTCGCCCGGCACAAGCGGACCGTCGAGTCCAAGCTCGCCGAGGCCCGCCGGGTGCTGTTCGCGCTGCCGGCCGCCGAGCGGGCCGCGTTCGACCGGGTCTCGCGCTCGGGGCGCGGCGCACTGCCCGACCTGAGCGGTGCGGTACCCGCCTCCGGGCGGGCGGCGGCGGCCGTCGCGGCGGCCCGCCAGGCGGTGGGCCGCCCCTATGTGTGGGGCGCCAACGGGCCCTCCGGCTTCGACTGCTCGGGCCTGATGCAGTGGTCCTACGCGCACGCGGGCGTCGGGCTGCCGCGCACCTCGCAGGCGCAGCGGTACGCCGGGCGCCGGGTCTCCCTCTCCGAGGCGCAGCCCGGGGACCTGGTCGCCTACCGCTCCGACGCCAGCCACATCGCGATGTACGTGGGCAACGGCCAGGTCATCCACGCCCCCTACCCGGGCGCGCCGGTGCGCTACGACCCGGTGGGCATGATGCCCATCTCCTCGATCACCCGGGTGTGACCGTACGATCGGGAGGATGGCGTACGGCTGGCTGAGCGGCACAGGGCGACGGCGCACGGCGGGATACGGTCTCGCCGCGCTGCTGTTCCTGGGCGCCTGCTCCGCCCCGGCCCCGCGTCCCGACCCCGTCACCGGGCAGGTGCAGCGCACCCTGGACGGCCGGGCGGCGGCCGTCCTCGGGCACGACGAGCGCGGCTATCTGGCCGCCCTGGACCCGGGAGCGACGGGGCTGCGGGACGCCCAGCGGGCCGAGTTCGCCAATCTGCGCCAGGTGCCGCTGAGCGCCTGGGCGTACCGGGTCACCGACGTCAGCCGCACGGGCGGCCGGGCCACCGCCCGGGTGGAGCTGCGCTACCGGCTCGCCGGGTACGACAGCGCGCCGGTGACCTCGGCCAGGGTCATGGACCTCGACGAGCGGTCCGGGCGCTGGTACGTGACGGGCGACCGGGCGGGTGAGGGCGCGGCCGAACCGCTGTGGCGCCAGGGGCCGGTGTCGGTGGTGCGCGGCGTACACAGCCTGGTCCTCGGCGTCGGCCRGGMCYGGCCGACGCTCCAGCGGATCGCCGACACCGCCGACCGGGCGGTACCGGCCGTGACGGCCGCCTGGCCGGGCCGCTGGGCGGGCCGGGTGGTGGTCCTGGTGCCCGCCTCGCTCGACGCGATGGCGGCGCTGCTCGCCGCGCCCCCGGCCTCGTACCGGGGCATAGCCGCGGTCACCACGGGCGAGGCGGGCGCGGGCGGGGCGGCGCCCGCGGACCGGGTGATCGTCAACCCCGAGGCGTACGGCGTGCTGGGCGACCTCGGCCGGCGGGTCGTCCTCACCCATGAGACCACCCATGTCGCCACCCGCGCCCGCACCTCCTCCGCCACCCCGATGTGGCTCTCGGAGGGATACGCGGACTGGGTCGGCTACCGCGGCACCGGACGCACCCCCGCCGAGGCCGCGCCGGAGCTCCAGGAGGCGGTGCGGCGCGACGGCCCGCCCGGCGACCTGCCCGCCGACTCCGACTTCGGCTTCGAGGGCGGCGCGGACCGGCTGGCCCGCGCCTACGAGGGCGGCTGGCTGGCGTGCCGCATGATCGCCCAGCGCTGGGGCGAGGCGAAGCTCGCCGCTCTCTACGCGCAGGTGGGCGGCGAGAAGCACCGCGAGGGCGCGCTGGAGAAGGCACTCAACGACCAGCTGGGCACCACGCCGCGGGATTTCACGACCCTGTGGCGCGGCTACGTCCGCGACCAACTGGGCTGATCCGTTCGGCGCTCGCCGGGTCACCGCGTGCGGCGTCGCCCGGATGCACCGGCGGCTGCGTGCGGCCGTTCAGCGCACCAGGACCGAGAAGACCCTCGTGCGGACCTGCTGAACGGGCAGCGGGGGGCGGGGGACCGTGGTGCGCCACAGGCGGCGGCACGCGCTGACCGACGCCACCACCAGGAGCCCGTTGCGGACGGACAGGAGCAGCACCCCGAGCCAGTCGCTCGCCACCACGTGCGAGAACCAGATGGGGAACTCCAGCAGGGTCACGCCCGCCGCCGCCAGCACCAGATACGCGGGGCGCGCCATCGGGGAGCGGCGTACGGCCAGGCACACCGCCGCGAGGCCCACCAGCCAAATCAGGTACTGCGGGCTGATCACCCGGCTGGTGGTGGTGAAGAGCAGCACGGCGGTGAAGGCGGCGTCCGCGAGGGTGCCGGGGCCGGTGCGGCGCGCCCGCAGCCGCCACAGCAGCAGCCAGCCGAACGCCAGCGCGGTGAGCCCCATCGCCAGGGTGGAGACCAGCGGTACGTACGGGCCGAGGAACTCCACCGACCCGTAGTTGAGCTGCGCCCGGCCCCGCCAGCCCAGATGGCGGGCCACATGGAAGACGAGGGCGCCGAGCGACTCCACCTCGGTGCCCCGGTCGCGCTGGAAGGTGAGGAACGCGAAGGCACCCGGCGCGACCGCGTGGCACACCAGCAGGAAGGCGCCCGCGGTGACGGCCGCCGTCGCCCAGGCCCGCCGCGGCGCCCGGGCCAGCAGCAGCACGGGCCACCCCTTCAGCAGGGCGCCGAACGCGGCCAGCGCCCCCAGCACCCTTGGGCGGCGCGCCCCGGCCAGCAGCGCGGCCACCGCGACCGCCGTCACCATCAGGTCGTAGCGCGCGTACGCGGTGGGCCCCAGCAGCGGTACGCCCCACACCCAGAGCCGGGCGCCCGCGCGGGACCCGCCGGGGCGCCCGCCCGCGTACAGCAGCAGTCCGAGGACCAGCGCGTCGGCGAGGAGCGCGAGGACGAAGAAGGCGGCGGCGTAGTCGAGGAAGGGCAGGGCCGCGGGGGAGAGGATCGCCAGCGCCGCGGCCGGCGGGTACTGCCAGGTGACGTCGTCCAGCGGATACGTGCCGGTCCTCAGCACCTCGTACCAGCCCTGGTAGATGACCGACACATCGCTGGTGACGTCCGGGCCCGGGACGACCAGCACCCGCAGGACGCAGAGCAGCAGCAGGCAGCGGGTGACGGCGAACACCGCGAGGAGTCCCGGCGCGCTCCTCGCGCGCCCTGTGCCGCTTCCTTCCGACATGCACACCCCGTCCCTGTATCGCGTGTATCGGGCCTTTCGCCCGCCGCCTCATGATGCCGGGCGGGGCCGGGCGCGAGCGACGAGGCGGGGCCGTTCGGTACTGTCGGCGGCGATGCACAAGACGTTGATCGTGACCAATGACTTCCCGCCGCGCCCCGGCGGGATCCAGGCGTTCCTGCACAACATGGCGCTGCGCCTGGACCCGGAGCAGCTCGTCGTCTACGCCTCCACCTGGAAGCGGGGCCGCGAGGGCGCCGAGGCGACCGCCGCCTTCGACGCCGAGCAGCCCTTCACCGTGGTGCGCGACCGCACCACCATGCTGCTGCCCACCCCCCGGGTGACCCGGCGCGCGGTCGCCCTGCTGAAGGAGCACGACTGCTCCTCGGTGTGGTTCGGGGCCGCCGCGCCCCTCGGCCTGATGGCGCCCGCGCTGCGCCGGGCCGGAGCGGAACGCCTGGTCGCCACCACGCACGGCCACGAGGCGGGCTGGGCCCAGCTGCCGGGCTCGCGGCAACTGCTGCGGCGCATCGGCGAGGGCACGGACACGATCACGTACCTCGGCGAGTACACCCGCTCCCGGATCGCCGCCGCGCTCAGCCCGCGGGCCGCCGACCGGATGGTGCAACTGCCGCCGGGGGTCGACGAGAAGACCTTCCACCCCGGCTCGGGCGGCGACGAGGTCCGGGCCCGCCTCGGACTCACCGACCGGCCCGTCGTGGTCTGCGTCTCCCGCCTCGTCCCCCGCAAGGGCCAGGACACCCTGATCCTCGCCATGCCGTCGATCCTCGCGCGCGTGCCGGACGCGGTGCTGCTGATCGTGGGCGGCGGGCCGTACGGCAAGGAGCTCCGCGCCCTGGCCGAGAAGACCGGGGTCGCCGCCTCGGTCCGCTTCACCGGCGCGGTGCCGTGGGCCGAGCTGCCCGCGCACTACGGCGCCGGCGACGTCTTCGCCATGCCCTGCCGCACCCGCCGGGGCGGCCTCGACGTGGAGGGCCTGGGCATCGTCTACCTGGAGGCCTCGGCGACGGGCCTGCCGGTGGTGGCGGGGGACTCGGGCGGCGCGCCCGACGCGGTGCTGGAGGGGGAGACGGGGTTCGTGGTG
>NZ_JBJHPC010000275.1:0-9359 GCF_045257485.1 Streptomyces sp. YS-3
GCACGCGATGCAGACCGCCCAGGAACGCAACCTGGAGTGGGAGACGGACCCGAAGTGGCACGACAAGGCCTCCGGCCAGGAGGAGTGAGTGCCCTGTCTGTGCCAGGCCTTCGTCCGCGGCCCGGTGGACGGTTGCTCGCGCAGTTCCCCGCGCCCCCAAAAGCCGTTTTCGTCCGCGGCCCGGTGGACCGTTGCTCGCGCAGTTCCCCGCGCCCCTGAAAACCCGCCTTCGTCCGCGGCCCGAGGGGGGTTGCTCGCGCCACCGAATCCCGGGGGCGGCTACCTACCTCAGGGGCGCGGGGAACTGCGCGACCAGCCCACCACCGGGCCGCAGACGGAGGCCTGGCACAGACAGGGCACTCACTCCTCCTGGCCGGAGGCCTTGTCGTGCCACTTCGGGTCCGTCTCCCACTCCAGGTTGCGTTCCTGGGCGGTCTGCATCGCGTGCTCCGCCTCCTCGCGGCTCGCGTAGGGGCCGAAGCGGTCCTTGGCGGGACACTCCGGGCCCTCCTCGACCTTGGCGTGCACCAGGCAGTAGAACCACTCGCCCGGCTTTCCGGCCGTGCGCTTCTTGAACAGGGCCATACAGAGGCTCCTTCCTCGGTCCGCCCTCGGACCTTCTCGACCATGCTGCCCCAACGCGGCTCGATAGACTCGCCGGCATGTCTGGCCAGTCGCTGCTCGTACCAGGGGAGCTCTCTCCCACCCGCTCCGTCCCGGGGAACATCCGCCGCCCCGAGTACGTCGGGAAGCCCATGCCCGCGCCGTACACCGGCCCCGAGGTGCAGTCCGCCGAAACGATTGAGCTCATGCGGATCGCGGGCCGTATCGCCGCCCGCGCCATGGAGGAGGCCGCCAAGCTCATCGCACCCGGCGTCACCACCGACGAGCTCGACCGGGTCGCGCACGAGTACATGTGCGACCACGGCGCGTACCCCTCGACACTGGGGTACCGGGGCTTCCCCAAGTCCCTGTGCAGCTCCGTCAACGAGGTCATCTGCCACGGCATCCCCGACTCCACCGTCCTGAACGACGGCGACATCGTGAACCTGGACGTCACGGCGTACATCGGCGGCGTCCACGGCGACAACAACGCCACCTACCTCTGCGGCGACGTCGACGAGGAGTCGAAGCTGCTGGTCGAGCGGACCCGGGAGTCGCTCAACCGCGCCATCAAGGCCGTCAGGCCCGGCCGCCAGATCAACATCATCGGGCGCGTCATCGAGTCGTACGCCAAGCGGTTCGGCTACGGCGTCGTGCGCGACTTCACCGGCCACGGCATCAGCACCGCCTTCCACTCCGGGCTGATCGTGCCGCACTACGACGCGCCGCACGCCACGACCGTCATCAAGCCGGGGATGACCTTCACCATCGAGCCGATGCTGACGCTGGGGACGCACGAGTACGACATGTGGGAGGACGGCTGGACCGTCGTCACGCGCGACCGGAAGCGGACGGCCCAGTTCGAGCACACACTGGTGGTGACCGAGACGGGCGCGGAGATCCTCACGCTGCCCTGACCGTCGTCGCCCGTCGTCGCCCCGCTTCTCCGGAGGCACGCCTTGGACCCGCCGCTCCCCACGCCCTTCCCCACGCCCTTCCCCACGCGCTTCTCCACCCGCATCCGCGCGGCGTCGCACGAGCGGCACACGGAGGCGGAGAACTCCGGCTTCATGAGCGCCCTGCTCGGCGGCCGGCTGGGCGTGGAGGCGTACGCCCGGTACACCGAGCAGCTGTGGTTCGTGTACCGGGCGCTGGAGGAGGGGGCGGCGGCGCTGCGCCACGACCCGGTGGCGGGACCGTTCATCCGGCCGGAGCTGATGCGTACGCCCTCGCTGGAACGGGACCTGGCGTATCTGCGGGGCACGGGGTGGGAGCGCGGCGCGGTGCCGCTGCCCGCGACACGTACCTACGCGGCGCGGGTGCGGGAGTGTGCCGCGACGTGGCCCGCCGGGTATGTGGCGCACCACTACACGCGGTACCTCGGGGATC
Organism: Streptomyces sp. YS-3; assembly: GCF_045257485.1. NCBI lineage: Bacteria > Bacillati > Actinomycetota > Actinomycetes > Kitasatosporales > Streptomycetaceae > Streptomyces > Streptomyces sp. YS-3. The sequence goes on from NZ_JBJHPC010000275.1 coordinate 1,993, forward strand.
TCTCCGGCGGCCAGATCATCCGGGACCGGGCCGAGAAGACGTGGGGGTTCGCCCGGAAGGGCGACGGGGTGCGGTTCTACGTGTTCGAGTCGATTCCGAATCCCGCCGCGTTCAAGCGGGGGTACCGGGAGCTGCTGGACGCGGTGGGGGTGGACGAGCTGGAGAAGCAGCGGGTGGTGGAGGAGTGCCGGCGGGCGTTCGCGATGAACACGGCGGTGTTCTCGGAGCTGGGGGAGGAGTTCGCGCGGAGCGCGTGACTTCTTGGCGCGGTGTTCTTTGTCCGCGGGCCGGTGGGGGCTCGTCGCGCAGTTCCCCGCGCCCCTGGGGGGTTGCGGGGCGTCGGCACCGGGGGCCGCGGCCCCCTCACGCCGTGCGGCTGGTTTCCAGGCGTACCCTGCCGCCCAGCTCGATCGTCTCGTCCGGGCCCGGGGCCGTCAGGAGCTGGGAGCCGGCGCCCTGGGTGATGTTCAGGGCCCGGCCCAGCTGGGCCGTGAGGAGCAGGGCCGCCGCTCCCGTGGCCTCGTCCTCCGTGATGCCGTCGCCCCGGCCCGGGAACGCCCTCGCCCGGACGCGGCCCGCGGCCTCGTCCTCCCAGGCCCAGGCGTACACCCACTCCCCCGGCTCGGGCACCTCCAGGGCGTCCACCTCGGCCGCCGAGGCGTACCGGCGCAGGGTGCGCGGCGGGGCCCAGCCCGGGTGGGCCGTGATCCAGGTGAACTCGCCGTCCTGGCGCGCGAACACCTCTCCGACGGGCAGTTCCAGTACGTCCACGTCGAGCAGCCACGCCGCGCCGACCAGGGGATGCCCCGCGAAGGGCAGCCGCAGGCCCGGTGTGTAGATGTCGACGGCGCCCCGCTCGGGGTCGTCCACGAAGACCGTCTCGCTGAAGCCGAGCTCCTTGGCCAGCGCCTGCCGGGCCGCCTCGTCGGGCAGCAGCGAACCCTCGCGCACCACGCCGAGGGCGTTGCCGTGGCGGCCGTCGGGGCCGCAGAAGACCCTCAGTACGTCGATGAGGACGCCGGGTACGCCGTTTTCCGTCACCCCCGCATTCAACAGCACCGGCGAACGCCGGGGGCCGGTGTTCACCCGGACGGGATCACAGGGGCGCAGGGAAGCGCGCGGGGGCGCGGGAAATCAGCCATGCGCAGGGGTGTGAGCCCGGGGCAAACCGGATGGATCATGGTCCACGCAGCACTGCTTGACCGCTCCTTGACCTCGCCATGGCTTTCTTGTGATTGGCCTGTTATCGACCGGTGTCACCTGGGACGAGGTGAGAGCTGAATCACGGACCCGATGGGTATCGGTCAGGTAAGCCTCGGTTAAGTTAGGTCCGCCTCACCCCCTGACCGAAACCAGTGTGGAGCCCACATGCGAGCCGTCCGTCTCTCCGTTGTCACCGCTGCCACGGCCGCGGCGGCTCTGGCCGCCGTCACGGGCTGCTCCTCGAAGAGCGACTCCAAGAGCGCTGACGGCGCCATCCAGGTCACCGCCTCGGACGACGCCTGCAAGGTGTCCAGGACCGAGTTCGCGGCCGGGCACGTGCAGTTCGCCATCGAGAACAAGGGCTCCAAGGTCACCGAGGTCTACCTGCTCTTCCCGGACGACCGGATCGTCGCCGAGCGCGAGAACATCGGCCCCGGCCTCAAGCAGAACCTCACCGCCGAGGTGAAGGCCGGCTCGTACGAGATCGCCTGCAAGCCCGGCATGAAGGGCAACGGCATCCGCCAGAAGGTCACCGTGACCGGCGGCGGCCAGACCCCCAGCCGCGACCCGAAGCTGGACGCGGCCGTCGCCGCCTACCGCACCTATGTGCAGCAGCAGGCCGACGAGACCCTGCCGAAGCTGAAGACCTTCACCGACGCCGTCGCGGCCGGTGACGTCGAGGGCGCGAAGAAGGCGTACGCCCCCTCGCGCATCGGCTGGGAGCGCACCGAGCCGGTCGCCGAGTCCTTCGGTGACATCGACCCGAAGACCGACACCCGCGAGGACGGCCTGGAGAAGGGCCAGACGTGGACCGGCTGGCACCGTCTGGAGAAGGCGCTGTGGGCCGACGGCAGGATCGGTGACGAGGAGAAGAAGCTCGGGGTCCAGCTCGCCACGGACATCGCCGACTGGCAGAAGCGCGTCGGCACCGCCGACATCACCCCGACCTCCATGGCCAACGGCGCCAAGGAGCTCCTGGACGAGGTCTCCACCGGCAAGGTCACCGGTGAGGAGGAGCGCTACAGCCACACCGACCTGGTCGACTTCAAGGGCAACGTCGAGGGCGCCCAGAAGGCGTACGAGCTGCTGAAGCCGGTCGCCGCGAAGAACGACCCGAAGCTCACCGCCGAGCTGGACAAGCAGTTCGCGGCGATCGAGGCCCAGCTCGACAAGTACCGCGCCGACAAGAACTCCTACGACTTCACCCCGTACGACAAGGTCGGCGCGAGCGAGCGCAAGCAGCTCTCCGACGGTGTGAACGCGCTCAGCGAGCCGCTCTCCAAGCTCGCCGCGGCCGTCGCCAAGTAACCCGTACGCGGACAGAACAGGAGGGGATACGCCATGAGTGACACGACCGACGCCGACGCCGGCACCACCACCGACACCGCCGGGGACGCGAAGTCCTCGGCGCCGTCCCGCCGTTCCCTGCTCGGCTGGGGCGGTGCGGGCCTGGCGCTCGGCGCCGCCGCGGCCGGAGGCGCGGTCGCCGCGGTGCGCGGTGACGGCGGCGACGCGGTGCCCGCCGCCGAGTCCGGCGCGGCCGTGCCGTTCTACGGCGTCCACCAGGCCGGTATCGCCACCGCGGTCCAGGACCGGCTGCACTTCGCCGCGTTCGACGTGACCACCAAGGACCGCGCCGAGCTGGTCCAGCTCCTCAAGGACTGGACGGCCGCCGCGGCCCGGATGACCGCGGGCCAGACGGTCGGCGAGGGCGCCTACGGCGGTCTCGCCGAGGCGCCGCCGGACGACACGGGCGAGGCGCTCGGCCTCAAGCCGTCCCGGCTGACCCTCACCGTCGGCTTCGGCCCCTCGCTCTTCGCCAAGGGCCGCTTCGGCCTGGAGGGCAAGCGGCCCGAGGCGCTGGTCGACATCGAGAAGTTCCCGCACGACAACCTCGACCCGGCGCGCAGCGACGGCGACCTGTGCGTCCAGGCGTGCGCGGACGACCCGCAGGTGGCGGTGCACGCGATCCGCAACCTGGCCCGGATCGCCATGGGCCGCGCCGCGGTGCGCTGGTCCCAGCTGGGCTTCGGCAAGACCTCCTCGACCACGCCCGAGGCGCAGACCCCGCGCAACATGATGGGCTTCAAGGACGGCACCCGGAACGTCTCGGGCACCGACACCGCCGCGCTGGACCAGCACGTCTGGGTCGGCGAGAAGGACGGCTCGCCCTGGATGACCGGCGGCTCCTATCTGGTGGCCCGCCGCATCCGGATGCACATCGAGGCCTGGGACCGCACCGGTCTGCAGGAGCAGGAGGACGTGTTCGGGCGCGACAAGGGCGAGGGCGCCCCGGTCGGCAAGGCCAAGGAGCGCGACGAGCCGTTCCTGAAGGCGATGAAGCCGGACGCGCATGTGCGCCTGGCGCACCCCGACTCCAACGGCGGGGCGACGATCCTGCGCCGCGGCTACTCCTTCACGGACGGCACCGACGGGCTGGGCCGCCTGGACGCGGGCCTGTTCTTCCTCGCCTACCAGCGGGACGTCCGCAAGGGCTTCCTGCCCGTCCAGCGCAGCCTGGCGCGCCACGACGCGCTCAACGAGTACATCCAGCACGTGAGTTCGGCGATATTCGCCGTCCCGCCCGGCGTCCGCGACAAGGACGACTGGTGGGGCCGGGCACTGTTCAGCTGATCGGCCGAGGGCTGAGGGGAAACGAATGTTCGGCAATTATCTGATCGGCCTGCGCGAGGGTCTTGAGGCCAGTCTGGTCGTCTGCATCCTCGTCGCGTACCTGGTCAAGACCGGCCACCGCGAGGCGCTGCGGCCCATCTGGATCGGCATCTCCGTCGCCGTCCTGGTGGCGCTGGGCTTCGGCGCGGGCCTGGAGTTCGGCTCGCAGGAAATGACCTTCAAGGCGCAGGAGGCGCTCGGCGGCTCGCTGTCGGTCGTCGCCGTCTGCCTGGTCACCTGGATGGTCTTCTGGATGCGGCGCACCGCGCGGTTCCTGAAGTCCGAGCTCCAGGGCAAGCTGGACGCGGCCCTGCGCCTGGGCACCGGCGCCCTGGTGGCCACCGCCTTCCTGGCGGTCGGCCGGGAGGGCCTGGAGACCTCGCTGTTCGTCTGGACCTCGGTGCACGCGGCCGGCTCCGACAGCGGCAACACCGACCCGCTGGTCGGCGCGCTCCTCGGGCTCGCCACGGCGGTGTTCCTGGGCTGGCTGTTCTACCGGGGCGCGCTGAAGATCAACCTGGCGAAGTTCTTCACCTGGACCGGCGCGATGCTGGTCGTGGTGGCGGCGGGCGTCCTCGCGTACGGCGTGCACGACCTCCAGGAGGCCGACTTCATCCCCGGCATCAAGAGCCTGGCGTTCGACATCAGCTCCACGATCGAGCCGGACAGCTGGTACGGCACGGTCCTCAAGGGCGTCTTCAACTTCCAGCCCGACCCGACCGTCCTCCAGGTCACGGTGTGGGCGCTGTACCTCATCCCCACGCTCGCACTGTTCTTCGCCCCGGTAGGGTTCGCGAAGTCCGCCGGGAGCGCCGCTCCCGCGGCGGCGGCCCAGCAGGCGGCCAAGAAGGACGAGGGGCAGAAGGCAGTCCATGAGCAGGGTGAGGCGGCTGACGGGGGCGCTCGCGGCGGTGACCGTACTGACGGTGACGGCGAGCGGCTGCGTGACGGTGCACGGCGAGCGGGAAGTAGTCCCGTCGGCGACCAGGGCTGAGGCCGCACAGGCGCTCAGGGACTTCACGGACGCGTACAACAGGGCCGACAAGGCCTACGACCCGGCCCTCGACGCGGGCCGGGTCACCGGCCCGCTCGGCGCGGTCAACCAGGCCGGGCTCCAGGCCCGCCACGTCACCGACCCGGGCGGCAACCCGCAGCACGTGCCGCTGGAGCTCACCGACGCGCGGTTCTCCATACCCAGGAAGGCGGGCTGGCCCCGCTGGTTCGTCGCGGACACCGACTCCAACCGCGACAAGGACACCGGGCCGACCGACACGCGCTGGCTCCTGGTGTTCGTACGCGCCGGGGCGGACGACGTCTGGAAGGTCGCCCACCTCTCGGTGCTGGCCCCCAAGGACGTACCGGCCCTCGCCGTGGACGAGGACGGCTTCGCCGAGCCCGTACGTCCCGACGACACCGGCCTCGCCGTGGCCCCGAAGGACCTGAGCGAGAGTTACGTGGCGTATCTGCGCACCGGCCGCCCCGAGACCTTCGCGCCCGGCCCGCACACCACCGAGTGGCGCGACCAGCGCAAGAAGAACGCGATCCTGCCCGGCATGTCCACCCAGTACGTGGACCAGCCGCTGGACGGCGGCGACTTCGCCCCCCTGGCCCTGCGCACCCGCGACGGCGGCGCCCTCGCCTTCTTCGCCACCCGCCACTTCGAACGCCAGACGGCGGCGAAGGGGGTGCGTCTGAACATCAACGCGGACGTACGGGCCCTGATGACGGGCGAGGCGAAGTCGACGGTGACGAAGGAGCGCGTCTCGGACGACGCGGCGCGGGTCCCTGCGGGGCGGGGTGCGGTGACGGTGATCAACCGGTTGCAGGGGTTGGTGTCGGCGAAGGGGGAGTAGGCGGCGGGCGGTCGTTTTCGTCTGCGGGCCGGCGGGGGCTGRTCGCGCAGTTCCCCGCGCCCCTAAAGGCGTGGCCCGGCACCGCATGGTCATCGCGGTACCGGGCCAGGCCTTCTGCCTGAAGGGGCGCGGGGAACTGCGCGAGCGAGCCCCACCGGCCCGCAGACGGGCAACAGTCCCCGGAGGGGCTCAGCGGCCCAGGGGCCAGGCCACGGCGTGGGCGTCGCCGGCGCCGTGCCGGGCGCACGCGTCCGTGAGGGACTCCAGCAGGGTCAGCGGATCGGGCAGCTCGTGCTCAGGCCCTCGGACCCACGCCACGACGTGGTCCCCCGGCAGACGGGCGGGCGGCACCAGCACATAGCTGCCCCGGCAGTGCCACCGCAGCCCGGGATGCTCGTCCATCGTCTCCGGATGGCAGTCCAGCTCGCACGGCCACCACTCGTCCTCGTCCTCCGGCGTCCCCCGCGTCGCCGTGAAGAAGAGCATCCGGGCCTGGTCGCCGACGCCCCCGGACTCGGCCACCGGGCCCACCTCGACGCCTTCCGCGAGCAGCCGCTCCAGCGCCTCGCGCCCCGCGTCGAGGGGGACGTCCAGCACGTCGTGGACCATTCCCGTCGCGGTGATGAAGTTCGCCTCGGGCTGCCCCAGGGCCCACCGCTCGATCTGGGCGCGGTCGGTGGTCGACTGCGTCTGCCAGGCGAACGAGACCGGGTGCCGCGCCGGGGTGGGACAGCCCACGCGGTCGCAGGAGCACCGGTAGCCGGCGGGATACGCGGCCGGGGCCAGCGGCAGCTTCGCGGCGGCGGCGGCGAGCAGCAGATCGAGGCGGCCCGTGTCCGCGCCGGGGGCATCCTTGGGACGCCTGCGCAGCCAGCGGGACAGCTTGCTCTCCGAGCTGCCGGAACGCCCGTACTCCGCGCCCATCTATCCCCTCACCTCACCGTTGCCCCGCGAGAACCTTCTCCCATGCTCCCACCATCCTGCGCCCGCCGAGGCCGTACCCCCCAACCCGGGGCTCTCAGCGGGGGGCGAGTCCGCGCAGGGCGTACTCGACGACGGTGTCCGCGTACGCGTGGGTCAGCGGCAGGGTGCGCAGCAGCCAGCGGTGCGAGAGGGGGCCCACCAGCAGTTCCAGGGCGGTGCGCGGGTCGACGTCGGCCCGTACCTCGCCCGCGTCCTGTGCGGAGCGCAGCCGGTCCACGTACAGCCGCAGCTGCGGCTCCAGGAGGTTGTGGACGAACGCGGCGGCGATCTCGGGGTCCACGATCCCCTCCGCCGCGAGCGCCCGGTACGGCGCCTCGGTGGCGTTGTCGTTGAGCTCGTCCACGGTGGCGCGCAGCACCAGCTTGAGGTCGGACTCCAGGTCACCGGTGTCGGGCAGGGACACCTCGCCCTGGACGGCCTGGCGGCTGAGGTCGACGAACGCCTCCAGCAGCACGGCGGCCTTCGAGGGCCACCAGCGGTAGATGGTCTGCTTGCCGACGCCGGCCCGGGCGGCGATGCCCTCGATGGTGGTCTTGGCGTAGCCCGTCTCGCCGACGAGGGAGAGCGCCGCGTCGTAGATCGCGCGCCGCGAGCGCTCGCTGCGGCGGGTGGAGTCGGGTGCCTTCGCGTGGGGGGAGGCGGGTGCCTTCGCTC
>NZ_JBJHPC010000276.1:0-9345 GCF_045257485.1 Streptomyces sp. YS-3
GGGCCGCCAGGACACCCGCCAGGAACGCCTCGCCCTCGGCGGTCATGCCGAGGCGGCCGTCCCCGCCGCCGCACAGGTTCCGGCCGTCCTGCCAGAGGCTGAGGTGGAGGTGGGCGCCGTTGGCGACGCCGCCCGGGGTGATGACGGGGCCGAAGAAGGGGGTGAGCCCGTGCCGTACCGAGACCGCGCGGATCGTCTCGCGCACCAGGACCGCCAGATCCGCGGCACCCACCGGATCGGCGGGCGCCACCGACACCTCGAACTGGCCCTCGGTGTACTCCGGGTGGATCTGCAGCACATCCACGCCCTGGTCCAGCAGTGCGCCGAGCACATCGCCGAGATACCCGGACCGCTCCACGACCCGCGCCATCCCGTACGCCGGGCCTTCGAGGGCGGGCGAGACCGTCCACTCCGTCTCGAAGCCCATCCGCAGCGTCAGGCCCCGCTCGGCGGCCCGCAGCGTCATCCGCCGGGCGAACAGCCGCTGGCAGCCCGGGTGTTCACCGCCCAGCTGGTCGTAGCGGTCGACCGGGGCCCAGGCCCAGCCGGGCTGGCCGGCGAGCACGGTCAGCCGGTCGAGGTCGGGGAAGAGCCGCAGATCGCCGTCCGGGCCGCCGCTGAAGCGGCTGGAGGTCGCCGAGTCGTCGACCAGGAAGGCGTCGAAGCACGGCGACATCCCGACCCCGCGCTCCACGACCGCGGGCAGCCGGGCCGCCGGCACCGCCTTCACGCGCGCGATGCCCGCGTTGTCCACCGAGGTCAGCGCCACCGCGCGGACCCCTTCGGAGGCGAGTCGCGCCGCCTCCTGCCGTGCCCGCTGTACCCGCTCCCGCACTTGCTCCGACCCCACTGCCTCAGTCCCTCCCGCCGCCCAGCTGCTTCACCGTGGCGACCGTGTCCGCCTCCGAGGCGCTCTTGTCCTCGCGGTAGCGCACTACCCGTGCGAACCTCAGTGTCACCCCCTCCGGGTAGCGCGACGATCTCTGCACCCCGTCGAAGGCGATCTCTACGACGAGTTCCGGCCGCACCCGCACCCCCCACGGCTCCTCGGCCACCGCCAGCTCCCGCAGCCGCTCGGTCTGCCAGGCGAGCAGCACATCGGTGAGGCCCTTGAAGGTCTTGCCCAGCATGGCGAACGAGCCGTCCGGGCGGCGGGCGCCCAGGTGCAGATTGGAGAGCGTGCCGGTGCGCCGGCCGTGCCCCCACTCGGCCCCGAGCACCACCAGGTCGAGGGTGTGCACCGGCTTCACCTTGAGCCAGGAGGCTCCCCTGCGGCCCGCGCTGTACGCCGAGTCCAGCGCCTTCACCACCACCCCCTCGTGGCCGCGCTCCAGCGTCAGCGCCGCGAACTCCCTTGCCGCCGCCCGCTGTTCGGGATCGGCCGGGTCCTCCACCACCACCCGCCGCACCCGGCGCGGCTCCGGCGCGACCCGGACCAGCTCGGCGCAGCGCTCCCGTACCGGCAGGTCGAGGAGGTCGCGGCCGTCCAGGGAAAGCAGATCGAAAAAGACCGGAAACAGTGGCAACCGGTCCTGGGCACCGGCCACATCCAGCCGGGAGCCGACCCGGCCCGCGATGTCCTGGAACTGCCGGGGGCGCCCCTCCTGGTCGAGCGCGATCACCTCGCCGTCGAGGATCGCCCGGCCGGCGTTCAACTCGCGCGCCGCGGCCACCACTTCGGGCAGCCGGGCGGTGATCTCGTCGAGGGTACGGGTGAAGACACGTACCCCCTCGCCGTCGCGGTGGACCTGCACCCGGATGCCGTCGAGCTTCTCCTCCACCGCGCACGGACCCAGCCGGTCCAGCGCCTCGTCCACGTCCTTGGCGGTGTGCGCCAGCATCGGCAGCACCGGCCGGCCCACGTCCATCCGGAAGGCGGCCAGCGCGTCGCCGCCACCGCCCAGGAGCGCCTGGGCCACCGCCCCCAGCGAGCCGCCGAGCATCACCGCGCGCCGTACGTCGGCCGCCGGGGCGCCGGTCGCCTCGGCCAGGCCCTCCACCGCCGCGGCGTCGAGCGCGCCCTGACGGACCTCGCCGGTGATCAGACCGATGAGGAAGCGCTGCTCCTCCTCGGTGGCGGCGGCCATCAGCTCGCGGACCAGCCGTCTGCGCTCGCCCTGCGCGCCCTTGCCCGCCAGCGCGCCGATCCGGTCGAGCGCCGCGTCGACCTCCTGCACGGTGAGGGAGGGGCTGTCGGCGGGCGGCGGACCGTCCTTCAGGGTGCTCCAGCCCAGGCCCGTACGGCGCTGCGGCAGCCGCCCCGCCAGATAGGTGACCACCAGCGGGGCCTCGGCCGGGGCGGTCTCGCGGAACAGCGCGGCGAGCAGGGCGGCCTTCTTCGTACGGGAGGAGGTCGCCGCGATCTCCCGGGAGGTCGTGGCCACATCGGCGAGGAGCATGTCCCCATCGTCACCCGGTCCGTTCGCGTCCGCAGGTCCGAGGTGGCAGCATCGGCGCATGCCCACCAGGTCCGCCCGAACGACCGCCGCCGCCCTGCTGGCCTGCCTGGCGCTCCTGCTCACGGGGTGCGGGGGCGCGGCGAAGAAGGACGGCGAGGCGCCGCGGGCCACCGCGGCCACCACCGCCGCGGGCGCCGCCACGCCCGGCTGGGCCCGGGATATGGCGACCGTCCGCGCCGGCGCACTGCCGGCCGAGGCCCGGCAGACCCTGGAGCTCATCGACCGGGGCGGCCCCTTCCCGTACGCCAAGGACGGCACGGTCTTCTCGAACTTCGAGAAGGCCCTGCCGCAGCACAAGCGCGGCTACTACCACGAGTACACGGTGAACACCCCGAAGTCGCGCGACCGCGGGGCCCGGCGGCTGGTCACCGGGCAGGGCGGCGAGATCTACTACACCGGCGACCACTACAAGACGTATCTGGCGGTGCTGCGATGACGACCGACCCGTTCGACGCCGTACGGGCCACCGGCTGGCAGGTCGACGTACTCGACCTGGCCGGGGTCACCGACCGGGCCGGATTCATGGACCGCTGCGCCCGCGCGCTGCGCCTGCCGGAGTGGTTCGGCCGCAACTGGGACGCCCTGGCCGACTGCCTGGGCGACCCCGACTGGGGCCCGGCCGACCCCGGCCGGCTGCTGGTGGTGCGGCGCTGGCAGGGGTACGCGGCGGCGCGCCCCGAGGAGTGGGAGACGGCGCGGGAGGTGCTGGACGAGGCGGCGGTCGACGGCGACGCCGGCACCCTGGCCGTGGTGCTCGCCCTCGGCGCCTTCGTGTGATCGCACCAGGGTGCTGTCCAAGCCCTGGATGATCGGTCCGGGCGGCGCAATCATACGAACATGGGACAATGAAGTACGTGCGTTTAGCCCCGGCTGAAATGCCTGGGGTCACTCCGATCGACTGGGATGTTCTGCACGTGCGTTTCCTCAATGACATCAAGCCGCCGTACGACCTGACGTACGACGATGTGTTCATGGTCCCCAGCCGCTCCGCGGTGGGCTCCCGCCAGGGCGTCGACCTGGCCTCGCCCGACGGCTCGGGCACCACGATCCCGCTCGTCGTCGCCAACATGACGGCCATCGCGGGACGGCGGATGGCCGAGACCGTGGCGCGCCGCGGCGGCATCGTCGTCATCCCGCAGGACATCCCGATCGAGGTCGTCACCGACGTCATCACCTGGGTCAAGACGCGTCACCACGTGCTCGACACCCCGATCGTCCTCGCGCCGACCCAGACCGTCGCCGACGCGCTGGCGTTGCTGCCCAAGCGCGCCCACAACGCCGGTGTCGTCGTCGACTCCGAGCAGCGCCCGGTCGGTATCGTCACCGACGCCGACCTGACCGGCGTCGACCGCTTCACGCAGCTCTCCGAGGTCATGTCCAAGGACCTCCTGCTGCTCGACGCGGACATCGACCCGCGCGAGGCGTTCAACAAGCTCGACCACGCCAACCGCCGCTACGCCCCGGCCGTCGACAAGGACGGCCGCCTCGCGGGCATCCTGACCCGCAAGGGCGCCCTGCGCGCGACCCTGTACGCCCCGGCCACCGACGCCTCCGGCCGGCTGCGCGTCGCCGCCGCCGTCGGCATCAACGGCGATGTGGCGGGCAAGGCCAAGCAGCTCCTGGACGCCGGCGCCGACACGATCGTCGTCGACACCGCGCACGGCCACCAGGAGTCGATGATCGCCGCGATCAAGGCCGTCCGTGGCCTGGACCCGCAGGTCCCGATCGTCGCGGGCAACATCGTCGCCGCCGAGGGCGTGCGCGACCTCATCGACGCCGGCGCCGACATCATCAAGGTCGGTGTGGGCCCCGGCGCCATGTGCACCACCCGGATGATGACGGGCGTGGGCCGTCCGCAGTTCTCCGCCGTCCTGGAGTGCGCGGCCGAGGCGAAGAAGTACGGCAAGCACGTGTGGGCCGACGGCGGGGTGCGCCACCCGCGCGACGTCGCCATGGCGCTCGCGGCCGGTGCCTCCAACGTCATGATCGGCTCCTGGTTCGCCGGTACGTACGAGTCCCCGGGCGACCTCCAGCAGACCGCCGACGGCCGGCTCTACAAGGAGTCCTTCGGCATGGCCTCGGCCCGCGCCGTGCGCAACCGCACGAGCGAGGAGTCCGCGTACGACCGGGCCCGCAAGGCGCTCTTCGAGGAGGGCATCTCCACCTCGCGGATGTTCCTCGACCCGGCCCGGCCGGGCGTCGAGGACCTGATCGACTCGATCATCGCGGGCGTCCGCTCCTCCTGCACCTACGCGGGCGCCGGCTCGCTGGCGGAGTTCGAGGAGAAGGCGGTCGTCGGTATCCAGTCCGCCGCCGGTTACGCGGAGGGCAAGCCGCTGCACGCCAGCTGGAGCTAGCCGGCGAGGGGACAGCCGACTCGCCGCGGGCCGCTGTGGCCGGCCGCGCGGTTCCCCCCGACCCCAGGTAGGAGATGGGCCCCCCGTGCCGTATGCGCGGGGGGCTCAGCTGTCGCGGGTGAGCGGGCCCAGTGCCCCGGCCACCGCCGCCGCGACCTTCGCGTGGCCGCCGTCGTCCGGATGCAGACCGTCCGCCAGGTCGTCCTCGGTCAGCAGGTCGCGCCCAGGAAGCACGTGAAGGTGGCTGTCGCCGTCCGCGACACGGTCCCGGGCCGCCGCCTCCATCGCCGAGCGCAGGGCGCCCAGCGTGGCGCCCAGGGCGTTCGGGGTGCGCTCCGCGGCCGGGTGGAGCAGCGGGGAGAGCAGCAGCAGCGGGGTGCGCGGATGGCCCCGGCGCACCAGGGCCAGGAACGCCCTGGTCGTCTCGTACAGCAGCGGGGCCGAACTGGGCACCCCCGACCAGCAGTTGGTGCCGAAGGCGAGGGTCAGCGCGTCGGCGGGCAGGGACGCGAGCTGTTCGGCTGTGGCGAGTTCACCGCGCGCGGCCCCCGCGTAACCGAGGTTGACGGTGTCCAGGCCGAGCGTCCGCCCGGTCACCGCGGGCCAGGCGTGGGCGGGGCGGGTCGACCACCAGCCCTCGGTTATCGAGTCGCCGTGGACCAGCCAGCGCGGGCCGCGCGGGGCGGGCGTGAGCGGGCCGCCGACCCCGCGCAGGGCGAGGACGCGCGGCGAGCGGTCCTGCGGCGGGTAGACCGTGAACGGGCCGCCGCCGGGCGGGAGTCCGAGGACCACGACCGCCTCCTCGGCCGGGGTGACGGCCGCCTCGTGGACAGGGCGGCCGTCCGCCCAGAGCGCGAAGGTGTGGGCGAGGGAGCGCATCGCCTCGTCCGGCGCGGGCACCTCGGCGCGGTAGTGGATCTCCACCGCCGACGCTCCCTCGGCGACGAATTCCAGCCGCACCCCTATCGGCAGCCCCGCCCGCTCCGCGGTGTCCCACGGCAGCCGCGCCAGATCGTCCGGGTCCGCCCGCACCGGCAGGCCCTCGGCGTCCCGCCACGCCACTCCGCGCAGGAACGGTTCCGGGTCCAGCCAGGTCATCGAAGCCTCCGGTCGGGGTATCCGGACACCGCGCCGGCCGGGGTGTCGGGGACCTCACTCCTACCCCGCCGCGCACGGCCTGATCACACCGTTGACGCACGGATCGAACGCTGATGCGCAACAAACACCCATCCGTCGCGCTTGTGCGCAATGATCATTCACCGATGCGCAAGGTTGCTGCATTACGAGCGGGAAGCGGAACCCTCTACTCTTCTCGCGATACGTGGAGTGGCGGCGACCGCCTGCTCGGCGGTACCGACCACGGTGTGTGCTCAGTCATGCCCGGATTGCCCTTCGTACCGAAAGGGCCGGACCGTCGTGGTCGCCGACGTCCGAAGGCAGCGACAAGGAGCCCACTGAAGTGTTGGACCACGGCACAGCGCCCCCCACCGCAGCAGCACCGGCCACCGGGGCGCAGCGCCCCGGCAACCCGCTGCTGCGGCGCAAGCCGGTAGAACTGCTGGTCGCCGAGGGTGGTCAGGGCGAGGGCGGCAGTCTGCGCCGCACCCTCGGCATGTGGCAGCTCACCATGATCAGCATTGGCGCCACGCTCGGCACCGGCATCTTCGTCGTCCTGGGCGAAGCCGTCCCCAAGGCCGGACCGGCGGTCACCCTGTCGTTCGTCCTCGCCGGACTCACCGCGCTGTTCTCCGCGCTCTCCTACGCCGAACTGGCCGGCTCCATCCCGGTCGCGGGCTCGTCGTACTCGTACGCTTACGCAACGCTGGGTGAACTCGTCGCCTGGGTCTGCGGCTGGTGTCTGATCCTGGAGTACGGCGTCTCGGTCGCGGCCGTGGCCGTCGGCTGGGGGCAGTACCTCAACGAGCTGCTCGACGGGACCATCGGCGTCACCATCCCGGACGCGCTCTCCGCGCCGCCCGGCGACGGCGGGATATTCAACCTGCCCGCGCTGATCGTCGTCCTGCTCGCGATGGTCTTCCTGCTCGGGGGCGCGCGTGAGTCGGCCCGCGCCAACACCATCATGGTGGCGGTCAAGATCGTCACCCTGGTGCTCTTCTGCTCCATCGGCATCATGGGCTTCAAGTCCGGCAACTACTCCGACTTCATGCCGCTGGGCATGGCCGGTGTCAGCGCCGCGGGCTCCTCGCTCTTCTTCTCCTACATCGGCTTCGACGCCGCCTCCACCGCCGGTGAGGAGGCCAAGAACCCGCAGCGCGACCTGCCGCGCGCGATCATGCTCTCGCTGATCATCGTCACCGCGCTGTACGTCCTGGTCGCCGCCGTCGCCGTGGGCGCCCGCCAGTGGAAGACCTTCGAGGGCAGCGAGGCGACCCTCGCCGCGATCATGAACGACGTCAGCGGCCAGACCTTCTGGGGCACGCTGCTCGCCGCCGGCGCCGTCATCTCCATCGCCAGCGTGGTGCTGACCGTGCTCTACGGCCAGACCCGCATCCTGTTCTCGATGTCCCGCGACGGCCTGGTCCCCAAGGTCTTCGGCAAGGTGAACCCCAAGACCGGCACCCCCCGCGCCAACACGGTCATCGTGTCGCTGTTCTGCGGTGTGCTCGCCGCGGCCGTTCCGCTCGGCGACCTCGTCGACGCCACCAGCATCGGCACGCTCTTCGCCTTCGCGCTGGTCAACATCGCGGTCATCGTGCTGCGCCGGACCCGCCCGGACATGCCGCGCACCTTCCGCGCCCCGCTCGGCTGGGTCTGCCCGATCCTCGGCTTCTTCTTCTGCATCTACATGATGAAGGGCCTCGGCGCGTCCACCTGGACCGTGTTCGGAGTCTGGATGGCCGTCGGTCTCGTGATCTACTTCGGATACGGCATCCGCCGCTCCCGACTGGCCACGGCCACGGACACCGTATCCGCAGAGAAGTGATCCACCCGCAGTGCGACTCAATGACCTCGACGAGCGCATCGTCCACGCGCTCGCTGAAGACGCCCGCCGCTCCTACGCCGACATCGGTTCGCTGATCGGCCTCTCCGCGCCCGCCGTGAAGCGGCGCGTGGACCGGCTGCGCGCCGAGGGGGCCATCACCGGATTCACCGTCCGGGTGGACCCCGCCGCGCTCGGCTGGGAGACCGAGGGCTTCATCGAGCTGTACTGCCGCCGCAACACCTCGCCCGAGGCCATCAAGCGCGGCCTGGAGCGGTACCCCGAGGTCGCGTCCGCCTCCACCGTCACCGGTGAGGCGGACGCGATCGTCCAGGTCTTCGCCTCCGACATGCGCCACTTCGAGCGGGTCCTGGAACGGATCGCCGGTGAGCCGTACGTGGAGCGCACCAAGTCGGTCCTGGTGCTCTCGCCCCTGCTCCGGCGCTTCTCCTCCGGCTCGCCCGCCTGACCGCTCGGGGCCGGTGGCCGGGGGCGCACGGGCCGCGCGGCGGCCACGCAACGAATCGCCGCCGAAGGCCTCCCACGCGCAACGAATCCTCCTTCAGTGTGCAACAGTCGTGCCTTGTCGGGGTCGAGCGGCGGAACGTACCGTCTAGGTGACCCCTTCAACCACTTTCGCCCCGAGGACCGCCATGCCCCCGCTGCGTACCGCCCTGCTCCAGAGCTCCGGCCGTCCGGGTGACGTCGCCGCGAATCTGAAGGTGCTGGAGGAGGCGGCGGGCCGGGCCGCGGCGACCGGGGCGGGCCTGCTGGTCACCTCGGAGATGTTCCTCACCGGCTACGCCATCGGGGACGAGGTGCCCGAGCTCGCCGAGACGGCCGACGGCCCCGGGGCGCGCGCCATCGCCGAGACCGCCCGCCGCCACGGCCTCGCGGTCCTCTACGGCTACCCCGAGCGGGACGGCGAGACCGTCTACAACTCGGCGCAGCTGATCGCCGCCGACGGGCAGCGCCTGGCGAACTACCGCAAGACCCACCTCTTCGGCTGCTTCGAGCAGAAGTGGTTCACCCCCGGCGACCAGCAGGTCGTCCAGGCCGAGCTCAACGGCCTGCGGCTGGGGATGATGATCTGCTACGACGTGGAGTTCCCCGAGAACGTCCGGGCGCACGCGCTGGCCGGCACCGACCTCCTCCTGGTGCCCACCGCGCAGATGCACCCCTTCCAGTTCGTCGCCGAGTCCGTGGTGCCGGTGCGCGCCTTCGAGAACCAGATGTACATCGCGTACGTCAACCGGACCGGCCCCGAGGGCGAGTTCGAGTTCGTCGGGCTGAGCTGCCTGGCCGGACCCGACGGCACCGCCCGGGCCCGCGCGGGCCGCGAGGCCGAGCTCGTCGTCGGTGACGCCGACCCCGAGTTCCTGGCCGCCTCGCGCGCCAACAACCCGTATCTGCGCGACCGCCGCCCCGGCCTCTACACCTCCCTCGTCTGACCCGGACCCCCGACGGCACCGCCCGGGCCCGCGCGGGCCGCGAGGCCGAGCTCGTCGTCGGTGACGCCGACCCCGAGTTCCTGGCCGCCTCGCGCGCCAACAACCCGTATCTGCGCGACCGCCGCCCCGGCCTCTAC
>NZ_JBJHPC010000277.1:0-9269 GCF_045257485.1 Streptomyces sp. YS-3
GCTCGAAGACACTCGCTGTCCCTGCTGTCCCGCCCGGAGGATCAATGACCCCGCCACCCGCCTCACACGATTCGTACGGCGCACTGCACGACGCGCACTACGACAGTGAAGGCGACCAGCCGCTGGTCCGCCCGTACGCCATGACGGGCGGCCGGACCCGGCCGCGCTACCAGCTGGCCATCGAGGCGCTGGTCAGCACGACCGCGGACCCGGCGCACCTGGCCACGCTCCTCCCGGAGCACCAGCGGATCTGCCACCTGTGCCGCGAGGTCAAGTCGGTGGCGGAGGTCTCGGCGCTGCTGCAGATGCCGCTCGGTGTGGCCCGGATTCTTGTCGCCGACCTGGCGGAGGCCGGCATGGTGGCCATCCACCAGCCGGGCAATGGAGAGGCCGGCGGCACGCCGGATGTGACGCTGCTCGAAAGGGTGCTCAGTGGACTTCGCAAGCTCTAGCGGCGGAGCTGCCCGCTCCACCACCTCCGCGAAGATCGTGGTGGCGGGCGGCTTCGGCGTGGGCAAGACCACGTTCGTCGGCGCCGTCTCGGAGATCAACCCTTTGCGTACCGAGGCCGTCATGACGTCCGCCTCCGCGGGCATCGACGACCTCACCCACACCGGGGACAAGACCACCACCACGGTCGCGATGGACTTCGGCCGCATCACGCTCGACCAGGACCTGATCCTGTACCTGTTCGGCACCCCGGGCCAGGACCGCTTCTGGTTCATGTGGGACGACCTGGTGCGCGGCGCGATCGGCGCCGTCGTCCTCGTCGACACCCGCCGCCTCGCCGACTGCTTCCCCGCGGTCGACTACTTCGAGAACAGCGGCCTGCCCTTCGTCATCGCCCTCAACGGCTTCGACGGCCACCAGCCGTACACGCCCGACGAGGTCCGCGAGGCCCTCCAGATCGGCCCCGACACCCCGATCATCACCACCGACGCCCGCCACCGCGGCGACGCGAAGAGCGCGCTGATCACCCTGGTCGAGCACGCGCTGATGGCACGACTCAAGTAGGAAGTCGTATACGGCAGTTGTCGTAGACGAACGGGGGCGGACTGTGTCCTTTGACACGATCCGCCCCTGTGTTCATAACATTTCGACAGAGAATTCGCGCGTGGCGGCCACCCGCCGCGTTCGCACGGTGTCACTGCGCTCAC
Source organism: Streptomyces sp. YS-3 (assembly GCF_045257485.1). Lineage (NCBI taxonomy): Bacteria > Bacillati > Actinomycetota > Actinomycetes > Kitasatosporales > Streptomycetaceae > Streptomyces > Streptomyces sp. YS-3. The sequence continues at coordinate 1,158 of NZ_JBJHPC010000277.1, forward strand.
ATCGGCCCCGCCTTTTGGCGGGGCTCGCTCTTTATGCCCGTTTTATCTGAGGCGTGGGCCACTCGGAACCCCGGATTCCAGCTGTTTGGAACGGACCCCCCTGGCGTGCTGGAATTCGACGAACTCCCGAGTAGTACGGCTCAGAACATTTAAAGGCACACCGCGAGAGGTGCCGGCGCCGAGAGGTTGTTGGTCGAGTGAGGCGAAGCACGACGAGCTCCGCGACGCAGCAGGCGCGGGGCAACTTCACCCCGCCGCAGCGCAGTGCGGCGACGCCGGACGAGCTGCCGAAACCATCCGGGGGCAAGGGCGCGGGACCGCTCGCCGGCCCCGACACCGGCAGTCAGAGCAAGTTCTCGCCACGCAACTGGCGGGTGGCAACCCGTCTGAACGCCATCCTCCTCATCCCCGTACTCGTCGGCCTCATCATGGGCGGCTTCGAGGTCAAGGGGTCCATATCCACCTGGCGCGACGCGCGTGACGCCGAGAAGACGGCGCAGATCGTGCGCGCCGCCTCGGAGTACGGCCAGGCCCTGCTCAACGAGCGCGACCTCACCGCCCAGCCGCTGCTGCAGAACAAGCGCGACAGCGAGGTCATCGCCAAGGCCGTCGCGACCTCGGACGCGGCCCGCGCCAAGTTCGACCAGGAAGTGCAGGGCATGCCGGACACGGCGAGCCTCAAGCGCCGCCTGGCCAAGGTCCGCGACGCCGAGAAGAACCTCGACGCGCTGCGCAAGACCGCCTACGCCAAGGGCGTCGAGGCGAAGAACCCGGTGCTGACCGAAGAGGGCTACACCCAGATCCCCCACTACCTGAGCACGTTCTCCAACGAGCTCGGTCTGGGCACCGGCAACATCACCAGCTACGGCCGCATGGTCTACGCGGTCGACCTCGCCAAGGCCGCGGAGTCGCTCCAGCGGTCCATCGGTCTGCACCTCATCATCCGGCCGAGCGAGGACCCCAAGACCTTCCAGCTGCAGGTCAAGGCGTTCAACTCGTACAACTACCTGGAGTTCATCGCCCTCGGCGAGTTCGACGCCGGTGGTACGGACGCGGACAGCCTCCATCTGAAGCAGGTCATGGACGCCAAGGCCGCCCAGGCCGCCAAGGACGTCCCGGCGGTGCGCCAGCAGGCCGACGACGGCCCGCGCATCGGCGCGGCCCCGGCCCGCGACGGCTCGGTCTTCAACAGCATGGCCGCCGCGATCGGTGAGGGGCAGAGCGCCAAGCAGCTCAAGGCGCAGGGCATCACCCCCGACGCCTGGATGGCCGCCTCCACCGCCAAGTTCGACGGCTACACCGAGGTCGAGCAGGAACTGGTCAGCCGGGCCGTGGACGAGGCCGGCCAGATCGCCGACGACGCCAAGACCTCCGCGTACATCAACGGCGCCATCGTCGTGGTCTCGCTGCTCGCCGCCTTCATCCTGGCCGGCATGGTGGCCCGCCAGATGAGCCGCTCGATGCGCCGGCTGCGCTCCGCCGCCTTCGAGGTGGCCGAAACCCGGCTTCCGATGCTCGTCGACCAGCTCTCGCGGACCGAGCCCGGCCGGGTCGACACCCGGGTCGAGCCCATCCCGATCACGTCCACGGACGAGATCGGCGAGGTCGCCCGCGCCTTCGACCAGGTCCACCGCGAGGCGGTCCGGCTCGCCGCCGAGCAGGCCCTCCTGCGGGGCAACGTCAACGCGATCTTCACCAACCTGTCGCGCCGCAACCAGTCCCTGATCGAGGGCCAGCTGACCCTCATCACGGACCTGGAGAACAACGAGGCCGACCCGGACCAGCTGGAGAGCCTCTTCAAGCTGGACCACCTCGCGACCCGTATGCGCCGCAACGGCGAGAACCTCCTCGTCCTCGCCGGCGAGGAGCCGGGCCGCCGCTGGAACCAGCCGGTCCCGCTGGTCGACGTGCTGCGCGCCGCCTCCTCCGAGGTGGAGTCGTACGAGCGCATCGAGCTGTCCGGTGTGCCGGAGAGCGAGATCCACGGCCAGGCCGTGACCGACCTCGTGCACCTGCTCGCCGAGCTCCTGGAGAACGCCACCACCTTCTCCTCGCCGCAGACCAAGGTCCGGGTCACCGCGACCCGTCTCCCCGACGGCCGCGTCATGATCGAGATCCACGACAAGGGCATCGGCCTCACCGCCGAGGACTTCGCGGACATCAACCACAAGCTGGCCAACCCGCCGACCGTGGACGCCGCCGTCTCCCAGCGCATGGGCCTGTTCGTGGTCGGCCGCCTCTCCGACCGCCACGGCATCCGGGTCCAGCTGCGCCCCTCCGGCGAGCAGGCGGGCACCACCTCGCTGGTCATGCTCCCGGACGCGATCACCCACGGTGGCGGTGGCGAGCCGGTCCCCGGCGACGACTTCACGGTCTCGCAGATCATCCCGGAGCAGCGGGAGTTCCAGGCCCCGGTCCAGGCCCCGGCCATGCGTACCGCCGCCGAGCTCGGTTTCGACGACTCGCGCTACGAGACGGACGAGCAGGGCGAGGACCTCCAGCTCGACCCGGTCAACCGCTCGCTGATGCGCGAGGAGCGCCGCGCGGCCCTGGAGGCGCAGGCGCAGGGCGGCGACCGTCCGCTCTACCGCGACGAGGTCGACGGTGTGCCGCAGGGCGCCGCGTACGACGAGGGCTACGGCGCCCAGCAGTCCTACGAGGGCCGGTACGACGAGGCCTACAACGGACAGCAGACCTCGTACGACAACCAGTTCGACGGACAGCAGCAGTACACGCAGGACTACTCCGGCGCGTACCCGCAGGAGTCCTACGGACAGCAGAACGGTTACCCGGACCAGGGCTATGCGGAGGCCGCCTACCAGGCGCCCGCGGCCGATGGCCCGCAGTACGACGGTGGTTACGGTGACACCCCCCACCAGGGCGAGTGGCAGCGGAACGACTCGTACCAGGATTCCTACACGTCCGACTACCAGCAGGCGAACGAGGAAGCGGAATCCGCTCCGGACGTTCCCGGCGGCGGTCGCGAGCGCGTAGGCTTCGACCGGCCGGGCCCCACCCCGGCCTCCGCCCACGAGCTGACCGGCGCCGGTCTGCCGAGGCGCGGCGGCGGCCAGCAGAACTGGCAGCCCGCCGCCCAGGAGCCGCAGCAGAAGTCCGAACCGCAGCGGCCCGAGCAGCAGCGGCACCCCGTCGAAGGCACCGGCCCCGCGCCCGTGAACGGATCCGCGAACGCGGCCGTGAACGGCAGCGGTTCCGGAGCCCCGGACGGTGTCGCGTCCACCGCCGACGCGCCCACCGGCGACTGGCGTTCGACCAACGACGAGCGCTGGACGCGGGCCGAGAAGCTGCGTGAGCCGAAGGCCGGCGGGGTCACCCCCTCGGGGCTTCCCCGGCGGGTGCCCAAGGCCAATCTGGTCGAGGGCGCGGCGGAGCAGACCCCGCAGGGCGGCCCACAGGTCTCCCGCGCTCCGGAGGACGTCCGCGGCAGGTTGAGCAACCTGCGCCGCGGTGTCCAGCAGGGCCGCAGCGCGGGGTCGGACACCAGTAACACCTACAACCAGGAGCGTTAGTGTGAGCCCGATGAGCCAGGCGGCGCAGAATCTGAACTGGTTGATCACCAACTTCGTGGACAACACCCCCGGGGTGTCCCACACGGTGGTGGTCTCCGCCGACGGACTCCTGCTGGCGATGTCCGAAGGCTTCCCCCGGGACCGGGCCGATCAGCTGGCGGCCGTCGCCTCCGGGCTGACGTCCCTGACCGCGGGAGCCTCCCGGATCTTCGAGGGCGGTGCCGTCAACCAGACGGTCGTGGAGATGGAGCGCGGCTTCCTCTTCATCATGTCCATCTCGGACGGTTCCTCGCTGGCCGTACTCGCCCACCCCGAGGCCGACATCGGTCTCGTGGGCTATGAGATGGCTCTCCTTGTCGACCGCGCGGGCACCGTCCTCACCCCGGACCTGCGCGCGGAACTCCAGGGCAGTCTCCTTAATTAGTTGTGAACTTCCCGTTCTCAACTACCAGTCAGGCAGTGCGTTTCTCGCCACCGCGCCATAAGGTGCGGTGGCGCGGTCCCACAGGAACGGGCGACCGGCAGTCGGAGGAGGAAACGTGACAACACCCCCAGGCGGACACCCATACAGCGGTGGACAGCAGTCTCCGGGTGAGCACGGGCAGAACCGGTTCAACTTTCCCTCCGCCCCCAGCAGAAGCGGCCAGGGCCAGCACTCGTACCAGCAGCCCCAGCGCAGGCCGAGCCCGTACGACCAGCCGCCGCAGCCCCGCATCGAGCCGGTGCAGCCGCGGCAGACCCCCCAGCCCTCCCCGGCGGGCGGCACGCACAATCCCCTTGTGCGTCCGTACGCCATGACCGGCGGCCGGACCCGGCCGCGCTACCAGCTCGCCATCGAGGCGCTGGTGCACACCACGGCGGAGCCCGCCCGGCTGCAAGGGCAGTTGCCCGAGCACCAGCGGATCTGCCAACTGTGCCGTGAGATCAAGTCGGTCGCGGAGATCTCGGCACTCCTCTCCATCCCCCTCGGCGTTGCCCGAATCCTCGTCGCCGACCTGGCGGAGGCCGGACTTGTCGCCATCCACCAGCCCGGCGGCGACGAGTCCGCCGGCGGCCAGCCAGATGTGACACTGCTCGAAAGGGTGCTCAGTGGACTTCGCAAGCTCTAGCGGCGGTGCTGCCCGCTCCACTACTTCCGCGAAGATCGTGGTGGCGGGCGGCTTCGGCGTGGGCAAGACCACGTTCGTCGGCGCGGTCTCGGAGATCAACCCTCTGCGTACCGAGGCCGTCATGACGTCCGCCTCCGCGGGCATCGACGACCTCACGCACACGGGCGACAAGACGACCACCACGGTCGCGATGGACTTCGGCCGCATCACGCTCGACCAGGACCTGATCCTGTACCTGTTCGGCACCCCGGGCCAGGACCGCTTCTGGTTCATGTGGGACGACCTGGTGCGCGGCGCGATCGGCGCCGTCGTCCTGGTGGACACCCGCCGCCTCGCCGACTGCTTCCCGGCCGTCGACTACTTCGAGAACAGCGGCCTGCCGTTCGTCATCGCCCTCAACGGCTTCGACGGCCACCAGCCGTACACGCCCGACGAGGTCCGCGAGGCCCTCCAGATCGGCCCCGACACCCCGATCATCACCACCGACGCCCGCCACCGCGCGGACGCGAAGAGCGCGCTGATCACACTGGTCGAGCACGCGCTGATGGCACGGCTGCGGTAACCCCGCCCGTAACGACGCGGAAGGCCCCGCTGCTCCCCCTGGGGAGCGGTGGGGCCTTCGGCATGGGGCGTCCGGTACCGGCACTGTGCAGCGCGAAGGCCCCGGCCGCTCCCAGAAGGAGCGGCCGGGGCCTTGCGCAGGCGGAGCTAGCCCTGCCAGGAGTGCGCGGTCCGGAAGCCCGGGGTGCGCTCCAGACGGCGCCAGCCGGCCGTGTCGCGGCCCCGGSMCGGGGCCGGGGCGGACTGGGCGGCGGCGCGGGCGAGCAGGACGGCCGTGATGGCCGCCAGCTCCTCCGGTGCCGCCTCGCCCTTCTCCACACGGAGGACGGAAGGGGAAGAAGTCGGGGTGTTCACTCGGGCTCCTCGTTACTGAGGCGGGTTGCCGTGCTTGCGGGACGGCAGGTCGGCGTGCTTGGTGCGCAGCATCGCGAGGGAGGCGATCAGCACCTCGCGGGTCTCCGCGGGGTCGATGACGTCGTCGACCAGGCCCCGCTCGGCCGCGTAGTACGGGTGCATCAGCTCGGCCTTGTACTCCTTGACCATGCGCACGCGCATCGCCTCGGGGTCCTCGGCCTCCGCGATCTGCTTGCGGAAGATGACGTTGGCGGCGCCTTCGGCGCCCATCACCGCGATCTCGTTGGTGGGCCAGGCGTAGGTGAGGTCGGCACCGATGGACTGGGAGTCCATCACGATGTACGCCCCTCCGTACGCCTTGCGCAGGATCAGGGAGATCCGGGGCACGGTGGCGTTGCAGTACGCGTACAGCAGCTTGGCACCGTGGCGGATGATCCCACCGTGCTCCTGGTCGACGCCGGGCAGGAAGCCGGGCACGTCCAGAAGGGTGACGATCGGGATATTGAAAGCATCGCACATCTGAACGAAACGGGCGGCCTTCTCCGAGGCCTCGATGTCCAGGACGCCCGCGAGCGTCTGCGGCTGGTTGGCCACGATGCCGACGACCTGGCCGTCGAGCCGGGCGAGGGCGCAGATGATGTTGCGCGCCCAGCGCTCGTGGATCTCCAGGTAGTCGCCGTCGTCGACGAGCTCCTCGATCACCTTGTGCATGTCGTACGGACGGTTGCCGTCGGCGGGCACCAGGTCGAGCAGCACGTCGCCGCGCCGGTCGGCGGGGTCCTCGCTGGGGTGCGACGGCGGGTTCTCCCGGTTGTTGGACGGGAGCATCGACAGCAGGTAGCGGACCTCGGCGAGGCAGGTCTCCTCGTCGTCGTACGCGAAGTGGGCCACGCCCGAGGTCTCGGCGTGCACGTCCGCGCCGCCGAGCCCGTTCTGCGTGATCTCCTCGCCGGTCACCGCGCGGACCACGTCCGGGCCGGTGATGAACATCTGCGAGGTCTCACGGACCATGAAGACGAAGTCGGTCAGGGCCGGGCTGTAGGCCGCGCCACCGGCGCACGGGCCGAGCATCACGGAGATCTGCGGGATGACCCCGCTGGCGCGGGTGTTGCGCTGGAAGATGCCGCCGTACCCGGCGAGGGCGCTGACGCCCTCCTGGATGCGGGCGCCGGCGCCGTCGTTCAGGGACACCAGCGGCGCCCCGGCCGAGATGGCCATGTCCATGATCTTGTGGATCTTGGTGGCGTGGGCCTCGCCCAGCGCGCCGCCGAAGATACGGAAGTCATGGGCGTAGACGAAGACCGTGCGGCCCTCGACGGTGCCCCAGCCGGTGATGACACCGTCCGTGTACGGCTTCTTGGCCTCCAGGCCGAAGCCGGTCGCCCGGTGCCGCCGCAGCTGCTCGACCTCCTTGAACGAACCCGGGTCGAGCAGCAGCTCGATCCGCTCGCGCGCGGTCAGCTTGCCCTTGGCGTGCTGCGCCTCGGTCGCGCGCTCGCTCGGCCCGCGCCGGGCCTGCTCGCGCAGGGCCAGCAGCTCGGCCACACGTCCACGCGCGTCACTGGGCTCGCCCGGGGTTACGTCCACAACGGTCATGCATCGACCCTACGAACCCGACCAAGAATTTCCCGCCGTCGACTCCGTACAGTCTCCGGACCGTTTTCCTGGTAGCCCTGAACAGAACTATCGCGCGATGCAGGCGAAGTGCCAGCTCAGACCGGTGCGGCGTTGTAGGGGTCCAACAACACGATCAGATGAGAGTCACATCACAGCGATGGCAGGCGCCCGCCGTGCCCGGGGTGATCCGCAGCCGCAGCTCCTTCCCGGCGGCGAGGACCTCGACGGACGGATCGGCGCCGGTCACCCCCCTGACGGCCCGTCTCCAGACGACCTCGAAGGGCTGTCCGGTGCGCGGCGGCTCACCGACCCGGAGCGTGGCCGTCGCCCCCTTGCTCCGTACGAGCACGCTCGCCGGGGCGGAGACCGACAGCGGGCCCGCTCCCCCAGCCTGCCAGAAGTTGGCGCACACGAGGCCGAGCGCGGGCACCGACACGGCCTGGCAGGCGGCGGTGTTGGCCAGCACGGTGAGCCAGCCGGTGTCGGCGGCGCGGGCGGCCACGGTCCGCCGGGAGGCGCCCGGCATCAGCTGGTAGCTGTAGGAGGCGCCCACCGGGTCGACCCCGTGGTCCAGCCACAGCGTCTGATAGGTCCGGGTGCGCCGTTCGGGGGAGCTGGTGGTGTTGATGTCGCTCCACGCCCCGGTCCGGGCCTCGCGCAGGGTGCGCAGGGCGGTGGTGCCGCCGGGGAAGACCCAGCCGCCGTGCCCCTCCAGATGCGCCCAGCGGGTCCGGGCGGCGCCGTCCCGCGAGAAGACGGCGGCCCCGGCCTCCCCCAGGTTGCGGTTGTCGACGACGGTCTCCACCCGCACCCCGTCGGCGGCGGTGATCCCGGCGCCGAGGCAGATGACCGTCCCGGCCGTGCAGAACCAGGACTTGCGCGCCTGGAGCGTCGAGCCGAGCCCCTTCAGATGCTGCCCGACGGCACCGAACTCCCCGTCG